>CAZBWF010000115.1:0-1589 GCA_964495675.1 uncultured Gammaproteobacteria bacterium | reverse complement strand
CTACATCCGCAAGCGCGTTCCGTACGGGTTTGCCATCATGGGCGTGGGCGGCATCCGCTCCGGTCGAGATGCGTACGAGATGCTCAAGGCCGGCGCTGACGTAGTTCAGCTTTTGACCGCGCTCATCTATGAAGGCCCGTTCATCGCGGCTGAAATCAACCTGGAGCTCCTGCAGATTATGGCACAGAACGGCATACGCCACGTGTGCGAAATTCGCAGGAACGTATAGCGAAGAGGAGGGATACAGTATGGACAGAATTACGGTTCGGCGGTGGCTCGAACGCCACCTTCACATTCGGGATGGCGAGATGATGCAGTTGGTTCTGCCCTGCACGCTCAACCAGCGACCCACGGGCGCCGTGATCATGGGGAACCTCACGCATCCCGACGAGACGTCCTCAATCCTCAAAACGCGGGCTTACCGCAGCCGCATTCAGGCGTGCCTTCCGGAGGGTTCTGATTTCAAGTCGCTCATGACTTGCTACCTGACGGACGAGATTTCCCCCGACGAAGTGGTTCGCGGGTTCCAAGAGGGGGTTTGGGTCGCGGTAAAGCAGTACCTTGCCGGCCAGTACGGCGTGGGCGGCACCACGAACTCCGGCCACGGCGTGAAAAATATGCTGGGCCGGTATCCGGTGTTCGAGAGCATGCAGCGGCATCGCATCCCCCTGCTTTTTCATCTGGAGGTGGTGGAAGAGGACGTGGATGAGTTTGATCGCGAGATTGTGGCACTGGAACGCCACCTCGTTCCGCTCCTTAAGGCCATGCCAGAACTTCCTGTGGTCGTCGAGCACATCACGGACGGGCGCGTGGCAGAGTTCGTGGCGGAAACAAGCTGTAATGTTTATGCTACGGTGACCATTCAGGGATTGGTGCTTAACCGTAACGCCATGTTCTGGGGCGGCATGAATCCTGTCCACTACTGCAAGCCGGTTCCCAAGCGGGAAGAGCACCGCCGCAAGGTGCGCGGGTACGTAACATCCGGACACAAGCGGTTCGGGGCAGGCACGGATTCAGCGCCCCACGACGGAGCGGCCAAGGCGCGACCTTGCGGGTGCGCGGCCGGCATCTTTACTGCGAACAACGCGGTGGAGCATTACACCACTGTATTCGACGAGGATGCGGCACTTGAGCATCTGGGTGGGTTTCTCTCGGAGAACTTCGTGGGGGTGTACGGCATGGAACCGAGCAGCGAGACCATGACGCTCGAGCGCGCTCCAACGAAGGTGCCGGAGATGGTCGGTCCGGTTCACGTGTTTCGCGGGGGCCAGACCCTCAACTGGAGGATAGTTCCGTGAAACGAGCGTTCATTTAAAACACCCCTCCGGCCGGGGAGGAGGAAGCGAGATGCTACACGCTCTTGCCGCTCTTTCTGTCGGGGCCGCTTTGATTGCCTATCGTCGCGTGGCTGGCGGCGCTTACGGGGCGTTTCGCTCATGGTGTCTGGTTCTGGGTATACGCGGCAACTGAGAGATAATTTCTACATCCGAGCGGAAGGAGGACCGCTCGGATTTTGTTTTTATTTTGGCTCAAATGGCTGCCAAAATACGGCTCACGCCCAAGTCAAATACGGCTCAAATGGTGTAAAT
>CAZBWF010000114.1:1213-1617 GCA_964495675.1 uncultured Gammaproteobacteria bacterium | reverse complement strand
CCGGCTTTGGCCATCCCTTTTTACTAAAGCTGCTCTTGAGCACTTCGGCAAGTTTTGCGAAATCATCCGCACCTTTGACGGTTTTTATTTTGAATTTGCGGTATTCGTTTTTGTCCGGCGCGCCATCCACGAACACCACCATGGAGCCGACCGAGTAGTTGCCCTGAATGTTTGAAATATCAAATCCCTCGATGCGATTTGGTATCGTTTTTAACTCGAGCGCCTTTTGCAGCTCTTCGAGCGCTTCGTGGGCCGCCCGCTCCCAACTCGCGCGGGATTGCGCCAGGTACTCTTTTGCGTTTTCTTCGCCGAGTTTGATGAGCTGACGTTTTTTGCCCCGTGCTGGAACAGTGATGGATACATCCGAGCGTGCGAGCGCGGAGATTTCGCGGCCTGAAAGGGAG
>CAZBWF010000114.1:0-1203 GCA_964495675.1 uncultured Gammaproteobacteria bacterium | reverse complement strand
CGCGTTTACCGCGGCGGCATCTCCCTCGCGGTGGATGCTTACCACGTCCTCGTTTCCGCCTCGCACCGAAACCATGTTCTGGCGTGATTGCATCAATGAAAGTCCCCGGAGCTGGTCCCGCACCCGGGCCGCCTTTTCATACTGCTTTTCTCTCGCAAGCCGCTCCATGTAGGAGCGCAAGTCGGCCATCACCTCATCGCCGCGTCCTTCCAGCACGCGGATGAAACGTTCAATCATGGCCGCATACTCCGCATCTGTTTCCGGCACCGGACCGAGCGAGCGCTTGCGTTCCAGTTCCCGCTCGAACGGTGAGGAAGGCGAGGATTTGGTTTTGAACGGGAAAATGCGCCGCAGGAGCCGCAAATTTTCATACAGGCCCGCGCCATAGGTATACGGCCCAAAGTACCGCGCGCGCGAGCGGCCGGCATCGTGCTCGGGCCGCCGAACAGTGGTGACGAGCGGCCGGCTCGTGCGGTAGTCAATTTTTATAAAGTTGTAATTTTTGTCGTCCTTGAGCGTTACGTTATACGGCGGCTTGTGCTTTTTGATGAGCGTGGATTCCAAAATTAATGCCTCGGTTTCGTTGGAGGTGATGATGGTTTCCATACCCGCAATCCGTTTGACCATGAGCTGCTTGGCAGGGGAGAGGTCGCTCGATTTGGCGAAGTATGAGCGCACGCGGCTCCGCAGTTTCGTTGCCTTGCCCACATACAACACAGCCCCGGCATTATTCTTAAAGATATAGATGCCCGGGGAGAGGGGGAGGGATAGTAGTTGATTGCGGAGATCAGCGGTCCTCATGGCGTTAGTATGCTGATACTTGCTTCCGCAGTCAAATTACTGTATAATGCTCGTTGTATTTTTTAATGCGCCATCTCATCATGCCGACCAAACCAAAAAACGACGTCATTGCGGTTAAATGCGCTCGAGTCCACAACCTCACGAACATTTCGCTCGACATTCCGCGCAACAAATTGGTGGTGATTACGGGCATTTCCGGCTCCGGCAAGTCCTCGCTTGCGTTCGACACCATCTACGCCGAGGGCCAACGCAGGTACGTGGAATCCCTCTCCGCCTACGCGCGGCAGTTTTTGGGGTTGATGGACAAGCCGGACGTGGAGCGCATTGACGGACTCTCCCCAGCGATCTCCATTGACCAGAAATCCACCTCCCACAACCCGCGGTCAACCGTGGGCACGGTTA
>CAZBWF010000113.1:0-1662 GCA_964495675.1 uncultured Gammaproteobacteria bacterium | reverse complement strand
GGCTACGCTGATACACAAAGAATTATCGTATACTATTACCGGCATTAGTTTTGCGGTGGCAAAAGTCCTCGGTCGTTTTTGCCATGAGCGCCAATATGCGGATTATTTTGAACAGAAACTCATAGAACGAAAGATATCTTATCAGAGGGAAATTGAATTGAGAAAAATAAACAAAGATGCACCAGCCGGCAGTAGAGTTGATTTTTGGATTGACAGGAAGATTCTCGTTGATATCAAAGCAAAGCGTTTTGTTACTAAAGAGGATTATTATCAAATGCAGAGGTATCTCAAGGGATGCAACTTAGAACTCGGACTCATAATAAATTTTAGGAATGCCACTATAAAACCGCAAAGGGTTCTTAATTCGGGGTATTCGGATGGTCATTCGGAGCATTCGGGTCGCCGACAGGGCTTCACGCTCATTGAGACCCTTATCGCTATAGCGATACTCCTGCTTGCCGTGACGGTTCCGCTTACGCTTGTGCAACAGGGACTTGCCTCCGCGCAGGTGGCAAAACAAGAACTCACCGCGCTCTACTTGGGTCAGGAGGCCATGGAGTTTGTGCGTAACGTCCGCGATGAGAATTTTCTGCGTGGGCGCGGGGGAGGAAACAACTGGTTGCAGGGGCTCTCGGAGTGCTCAACCGCTTCCGGATGCGCGGTAGACCCGACTGACTCTGGAGGCAACCAGATTACCCGCTGCGATTCGCGCAATGACGACTGTCTGCTTTGGCAGCACACCGGGGCTTCTCCGAACGAGCATCTGGAAGGCCTCTTTGGGTATCCCAAGACCAGAGGAGGGGGCACGGGCGGCTGGAAGGAAACCAGCTTCAGGCGGCGCGCGTGCATTACCGAGGTAACCGAAGGAACGCTCTGTGGCCCCGAGCGGGGCGATGCTCTGCGCACGGCGCGCGAAGCAAAGGTCAACGTTACTATGACGTGGAGCGCAGGCGCCTTGGGTAGCCGCACCGCGACTTTTACGACCACGATATTTAATTGGTATGAATCGTTGTAACAAAACAATCCCGAATCAATCTCTAATAAAGAAAACCCGAATAATCTCGAAGAAGGGGTTCGGGAGTATTAGGGAATTTAGTTCGGGTTTGATTCGGGAGAATGGACGTGGCTTTACCTTGCTGTTTGCGGTGTTGGTTGGGAGCATTCTATTCTCCATGGGTATTGCGGTGGCGAATGTGGCAGTCAAAGAAATAGTCCTCTCCGCGAGCGCCAAACATTCCGCAGAGGCGTTTTATGCGGCGGACGGCGGCGCAGAGTGCGCCCTCTACTGGGATTTGCGCGAGCCCGGCACGTTTCCGCAAACGGGCTCCTCGCCCCGGCCGCGTGTCTCTATTGTCTGCGGCGGCGTAACAGTCTCCCTCGAGTTTTCTTCCGGCGCCTCCACTGCCTTTAGCGTACCGTTTTACTCCTCTTGCACAGAGGTGCTCGTCATCAAAGGGGCTTCGGGGGGCGGCGGAGACACTATCATTGAGTCGCGCGGCCGCAACATTTGCGGCAGCGGGGATAATCCGGCACGGGCGGAGCGAGCACTGCGAGTACGCTACTAATCAAGTACCAATCTGCGAATGAAAACCAATCTCCGAATACCAACCAATAATCCCTTCTCTTTCCTCCCCTTTTTAAGGGGGAGGAGGGAAGGAGAGG
>CAZBWF010000112.1:0-1672 GCA_964495675.1 uncultured Gammaproteobacteria bacterium | reverse complement strand
GCGCGTCACTGATAATGACGAGGTCCGAGGTTCGATTCCTCGATCGCCCACCACGGGGTATGGCCTAATTGGCTAAGGCACCACGTTTGGGACGTGGGGATTCTCGGTTCGAGTCCGAGTGCCCCGACCATTCCGAAAAAATAAAAATCAACATGAAGAGTAAAACAGTGTATATCCTGTTTGGGGCCGCGGTTATACTGGCGCTCGCTTTTTTGGTGCGTGTGGTTTTGGGAGTGGTGGGGAATGCCAATGGCCAGCCAGCGCGCTTTTTTGGCTCGCAAAGCAAGGGCCTGTTTGGCCAGCCGTGCGAGGGGGCGAGCGTCGGCAAACTCAATACTTTTCCGCTCGATCCCGCAAATATCGAACTCATGGTGCCCATGGGCAGAGTGCAGGATTCGCACGTCGTCCCCACGGACCACCAGTACGTTATTCCCAAGGGAGCGGTTTCCACTTCGCTCGTCACCGGCAAGCCCGGAATGTACGAAATAAAAGCCCCGGCCGACGGATACATCATTAACGTCGAACTATTCCGAGAGCCGGTTGAAAAAGCGTACCGCGGCGGCGAGTACGCTGATAATTATTTGGTGCTCTTTGAGCACTCGTGCAACTGGTACACGCGGCTCATCCACATTGATACTCTCTCCGAGCAGGTGCGGCTGGCGTTTTCGTTTGAGAATCCGGAGAGCCAGCATCCCATTGCCAATACGCGGATTGCGGTTGCCGAGGGCGAGGTGATTGGCACCGTGGGGCCGCACTCGTTCGATTTCCAGATTATGGATTACACCGCCCAAAACAAGAATATTCTGCGCCCGGACAACATTGATTCTTTCAGTTCCTATACGGTTGATACGTTTGAGTACGTTACGGACACGCTGAAAGCACAACTTCTGCCGAAGAACATGAGAACGCGCGAGCCGCTCGGCGGCCGCATCGGGTATGATATTGCGGGCACGCTCGTTGGTAACTGGTTTCGGGTGGGGAGAGACAAAAGCAATCGGGAGGAATACTGGACGCAGGATTTGAGCGTTGTCTATGACCACATTGATGAAAGCCAAATCAGAGTATCGCTCGGCAACTTTGATGGGTATCCGAAAGCATATGGCGTGAGGGGCAATGCGCCGGACCCGGCAACCATAACTCCCGGTTCCGGCGTGGTGAAGTACGGTCTCGCCACATTTGATTACTTTGACGAAGCGGGCAGGCGCTGGGACCAGATTCACTTTGCCAAAAACCTCACGGCAAAAGACACCGGCCAGGGCCGGGGCGTGGTTCTGTTTCAGCTTTTGGACGAACAGACGCTCAAGGTGGAGGTTTTCCCCCGGGCGACGAGCGCGAGCCAGATTGCCGGATTCACCGAAAACGCGGTGCTGTACGAGCGGTAGAATGTTGTGCACAAGGCGCTACCGCGCCAGTGGCTCCGGCGATTTGTTCGTGTTCTGCTTGATAAAAGCCAGAATCTGCTCCTCGTCAAACGCATGGAGCTTTAGGAGCCGCGTCCATGAGGCAATGGCAATAGGCGCGTCGTTTGCCGCGCGCGGCGAGACCACGGTCCTGCCGGAGTATCTCCTGCCGATTGCTTCCAGCTTGCCTTTGGTTTCCTCGTCAATGCCGGTGTACGAAATCCAGATGCCGCCGTGCTCCAAACTGTGCAGCACGTTCTCGTCAACGAGCT
>CAZBWF010000111.1:0-1692 GCA_964495675.1 uncultured Gammaproteobacteria bacterium | reverse complement strand
TGGCCTCTGCGCTTGGCACTGGGACTGACGTACCTCTACTCCTCATACGATATTTTCTACAACACGCAATTGTGGAAAAGTTACGTGCCGCCGGAATTATTTGGTATAATCACGGCGGTTCTGCCGCTTGAAGTTTTTCTGAAACTGCAAGCCGCGGGAGAGTTTATCCTGGCTCTCCTTTTTATCGCGTGGTTTTCCAACAGACGCACCGTGCAAATCGCGTCTATTATCGCGAGCATTGAGTTTGCCGCAATTCTTCTTTTTGTCGGGATTGACCGCATAGTATTTCGCGACATCGGGCTTTTGGGAGCGGCCCTAGCGCTCCTCATCCTTTCGTTTCGGCAAGAGCCGGAAGAAAACGCCGAGGTCAAAACACCAATCCATGGAACCAAAACCTAATTTTTTTCTCGTCGGACTTCTTGCAGTACTCGTCGCGATCCTGACGTTTGGTTTGATTTGGTTTTTCTTTCTCGGGCCCGAATCGCCCGTGGGCTTGGGGTGGTACGTGTTTAGTTTTGCCTCCGGCCTCACCATGATCGTGCTTCCCTGCACCCTGCCTTTGGCATTTGTGATTGTGCCACTCTCAATGGGCAAGGGTCCGGCAAAAGGATTTTTGATAGCGCTGCTTTTCGGCTTGGGCGTTGCGGTGATGTTGAGCGTCTACGGCATTGTTGCCGCACTCGTAGGAGAGGTTGCGATCGGAACCATTGGCGCGCCTCTGGAAACCGTTAAGAACTGGCTCTATGTGGTTGCCGGGCTCTTTGCGTATCTTTTTGCATTGGGCGAGATCGGTCTGATAAACTTTCGCATGCCCACGTACTCGGGCGGGGCCCCTGGTTTTATCCAGCGCCAAGGGGACTATCTCAAACCCTTTTTTCTTGGTTTATTTTTGGGAAATGTGGGAGTCGGATGTCCTCATCCGGCAACGCCGATACTGCTCACGCGCATTGCCGCATCAGGCGATGTATTCTACGGATGGCTTTTGTTCTTTACCCATGCGCTCGGCAGAATCATTCCGCTCCTCATCCTTGCACTTTTGGGGATTCTTGGAGTAAACGCGCTCTCGTGGCTCGTGGAGCGCAAAGCAAAAATTGAACACGCAACTGGCTGGGCAATGGTTTTTGTTGCGGCATTTATCCTGACGCTTGGCCTGTTTACGCACGACTGGTGGGTGTATTCGGGACAGCACACGCTCTTTGAAGAAATTACGCGGGAGGAGTCGGTTCTCAAAATTATTGTGGATCGTTTTAATCTCGGGCCCCCGCCTCACACGCACGGCCCGGAGGAGTTGGTCGGAAAAACCGGCCTCTTTGACCTGCCGCTGTGGATTGGCAACTGGTTTTTGGTTGGCCTCTGGATTCTCCCGATGTGGTGGTATTACATAAGGCAACAGGCAACAGAGAACAGTAAACAGGGAACAGGGAACAGTAAAGTATGAACGGAGAGAAAAAAATCCAATCGCTGCGCTTTTGGTTCTTCACAATGACCTCGCTTTTTCTGGTCGTGACGTTTGTATTGTATTTGCCTTTGTGGTTTCAGCACCAGGCCGGAGAAGACGGCCGCGGAGAAGAAATGATGGCGCATGACGAGGAGGACGTTCACGGCAAAGACGTGTACCACGAGGAATCCGACGTAGCCGAGGGACTTTTGGTGAATTTCAATATCTCGTCCGCGCCGGTTTCTGTCGGAAGC
>CAZBWF010000110.1:0-1763 GCA_964495675.1 uncultured Gammaproteobacteria bacterium | reverse complement strand
TGCTTGAGAACCACCCGCATCTTGTGTGGAATGCCGCGTGCTCCATTGAGGTGTACGAATCGCTTCCGTTGCCCGCTTAATAACCAATATCGCAATAGTATATGCCCAACAAAACAAAGTACGTTGACGGGTTTGTGCTGGTGGTTCCCAAAAAGCGAGTGGCGGAATATAAAAAGATGGCGCGTGAAGCCAATAAAATTTGGATGAAATACGGAGCGCTCGATTACAAAGAGTGCATGCTGGATGATGCCAAGCCCAAGATGGTTACCTTCTTTTTTCCGAAAATGGCAAAAGCCAAACCCAGCGAAACCGTGTGGTTTTCGTACATCACCTACAAGTCCCGCTCTCACCGCGACCAGGTGAATAAAAAGGTTATGAAGGCAATGGAGAAATACCACAAGAACGATCCGGACCACATGAAAAACATGCCGTTTGATATGAAGCGCACGGCATACGGCGGATTCACGGTTGAGGTAAGCGCGTGATGCAGGCGTTCCTAAAAATGAAAAAGTTTGACATTAAAAAACTCAAGGAGGCATATGGAGAATAACGGGCATCTTGAAGGGCAGGATTTAACCCGCGGCAGTATTACCAAAGAGCTCTGGTCCATTGCATGGCCCATGATGCTCTCCATGTTTTTTTATACCCTCTACAACATTGTGGACACCTACTGGGTGAGCAAACTTTCGGCCGAGGCCATTGCCGCGGTCTCCATTTCCCAGATAAGCTTGTTTGTTATGATTTCGCTCGGGTTTGGCATTACCGTGGGTTCCGGAGTCATCATGGGAATGCACATTGGCGCCAAGAACATGCGCGAGGCAGAGCGCGTGCTGGGCCAGTCCTTTGTGCTTTCCGCGATCATGGGCTTATTTTTCACGGCCATTGCCCTTGTGTTTGCCAATCAGCTGCTTGCGGCCTCGGGCGCAGCCGGCGCAATTTTTGGCCCGGCAAAAGAGTACTTTATCGTTGTAGCGGCCGGCTCCATTCTCCTGTTTTTGATGATGGCGGTCATGTTCTCTTTTAACTCGCAGGGGGATACCACCACGCTCACCAAGCTGTTTGCTCTCTCAACGCTCGTCAATGTGGTGCTGGACCCGCTCTTCATCTTCGGCTGGAACGGATTTCCGGCGCTCGGCGTTGCCGGGGCGGCGTATGCCACGCTTATTTCCCAAGCCGTGTTTTTGGTGATTGCGCTTCGGGTGCTCAACGGCAAGCATCGGATGATTCGGTTTCATTTTAAGAACCTTACCGTTCAGTGGAAATCCGTAAAAAAGGTTCTCGATATCGGCTTTCCGGCCGCGCTCACGCAGATTATTTTTCCCATTGGGCTTGCGGCGCTGACGCTTATCGCAGGCCAGCGCTTTCTGGAAGCCGGGGCTATTGCGTTCAGCTTGGGGTTCCGGATGGAGTTTTTTGCCTACCTTCCGGCCGCGGGCTTTGGGTTTGGCGCCATGGCGTTAATCAGCCAGAACCTTGGGGCAGGCAACCTTGCGCGCGCCAGGCAATCGTTCCGCAAAGCGCTTTCCCTTGGGTTTGCCGGGTCTATGGGCATTGGCGTTCTCTCAATCCTGTTTTCCGGCCCGCTTGTCCGCGCGTTTACGGATGACCCGGTGGTGACGCAGTACGTGTTTTCCTACCTCCTGATTGCCGCGCTCTCCTATGGTTTTCTTGCGGCCGTTATGATTGAGGCGCCCGCGTTCCAGGCCATTGGCAGCTCATGGCCCGGCTTTTGGATATTTTTTCTTCGCGTTGCGGTGGTGACC
>CAZBWF010000109.1:0-1771 GCA_964495675.1 uncultured Gammaproteobacteria bacterium | reverse complement strand
GACTACAAAGACAAGGCCCAGTTTTTTGTGGACAAGCTCGCCGAGGGCGTGGGCAGGATTGGGGCCGCGTTTTATCCGAAAGACGTGATTGTCCGGCTTTCGGATTTCAAAACCAATGAGTACGCCAACCTCATCGGCGGAGAAGCGTACGAGCCCAAGGAAAATAATCCCATGATCGGCTGGCGCGGCGCCTCCCGCTATTATGACAAGGCGTACCTCGACGCGTTTGCCTTGGAGTGCCGCGCCATGAAAAAGGCGCGGGATGAAATGGGGTTGACCAACATCAAAATCATGGTGCCGTTCTGCCGCACCATAAAAGAGGGCACGCAGGTGCTTAGCGTTATGGCCAAGCACGGGTTGAAGCGCGGGGTTCGCGGGCTTGAGGTGTACGTGATGGCAGAGATTCCCTCCAATGTGATTTTGGCTGATGAGTTTTGCAAGATTTTTGACGGGTTCTCTATTGGCTCAAACGATTTAACCCAACTGGCGTTGGGCGTGGACCGCGATTCGCAGCTCGTTGCGCACATTTACGACGAGAACAACGCGGCCGTGAAAAAATTGATTTCGGACCTCATCAAAACCGCGCATAAGCACAAGCGGAAAGTGGGCATCTGCGGCCAGGCGCCTTCCGACTACCCCGAGTTTGCGGCCTGGCTCGCCACGCAAAAAATTGACAGCATGTCTCTCACGCCGGATTCCGTGGTGGAGGTGATTAAGCGGGTGGCGGTGGCCGAGAAAAAGAGACGGTAGTACGACATTGACAGGTGAAGAGAATAAGTGTACACTTTAGGTATACTTATTATTTACTGTACCCCTATGACCACTGAAGTTATCGGCATAAAGGAGTTTCGCCAGAACATTACCTCGCTTTGGAAAAAAGCGCGTAAAAAAGATACGCGCTATATTGTGATGCATCATTCAACGCCCATCTTTGAGGTTATGCCGCTTTCCGGCAACCGGCTCGTGCTTGAGAAGCTAGCCCGCGACGTACAAAAAGCCCGCGAAGAGGCGCGGCAGGGAAAGCTGTACACCACCGAGGAGGTGCTCAAGCATCTCGGGTTATGAGGTATGAGCCCTTGTATACTCCGAGCGCGCGGAAGGATCTCGAGCGAATTCCTCCGAAGACGGTTCAACGAATCACAAGCAAAGTTCTGTACTACTGTAATCAGCTGAATCCCTTGCAGTATGCAAAAAAATTGAACCACCCGCTTTTTGGCGAATATCGTTTCCGCATCGGAGATTGGCGGGTGATTTTCGATGTGGACAAAAAGGGTAGTTTTGTTATATTATTGGTGCTCACGGTTAAACACCGGAAAGACGTATATCGGGGGTTATAATAAGGAGAGGTCGCATATCCGCCCAAGGCGGATCCGCCTCGGGCGGGGCGGTCAAATTAAGGAGAGGTCGCATAGTGGTCGATTGCGCGCGCTTGGAAAGCGCGTATACCGCAAGGTATCGCGAGTTCGAATCTCTCCCTCTCCGCCAGACTACGCCCTAACGGGCTTCGTCTGGCAGGCCAGACAGAACCTTAGTGCCGTCTTGGCAGGCCAGACAAAAATTAGAATAAATGAATATTCTAATTTTCCATAGAGATCCAGCTCATGAATAAAGTTTTAGAAACAACGAAGTTTGTAGTGGAAAATTCAGACTTTGTGAAAATTGACCACGAGCGGCTTGTTGTATTTTCCAATAGCTTTTAGCTTGGTAAAACCGAACATTGGTTAAGCGCCGTGCCTTTTAATTTTTTTAATTTAACCGAAAAATAAAAATT
>CAZBWF010000108.1:0-1779 GCA_964495675.1 uncultured Gammaproteobacteria bacterium | reverse complement strand
TATTACCGCCGGGATTTTGTTCTGGCTGGGGGAATCCAGTGTCAAGGGTTTTGCGCTGACCCTGGGCCTGGGGGTGATCGTGTCAATGTTTTCGGAAATTACGATCTCACGGACGTTACTCAAGGGATTCGAGAGTACAAAGGTTGCGAGGGTGAGGTGGCTGTTTGGCGTTCGGTAAATGAATGTTCAAGGGGAAATGTCAAATGACTAATGAAAATGGCGAATCAAGTTCGAATGTCAAAATCCAAATTCTCGACGCGCTCGCGCGGCTCGCTTGCTCGAATACTAAAATTATTCTTCGAGCGAGTCGCGAGCTTGGCGAACGACGAGTCGAGAAGTTGACATGTGAGCTTTGAAATTTGAACTTTCCGTATTCCGCCCATGCGCATTATTCAAAAACGCCGCGTATATCTTTCGCTTTCCGCCGCGTTCGTGATGGCGGCGCTCGCGGCAATACTGCTCTACCGGTTTCATTTCGGCATTGATTTTACCGGCGGGAGTTTGCTTGAGGTGTCATACTCCGGTGTCCGCCCGACGCCCGAGGCAATGCGGCGCGTAGTGGAAGAAGCGGGATTTGACGCGATTATTCAGCCGGTCGGGGCAGAGCGCGTGCTCGTGCGGATCAAGAGCGCCGACGAATCCGTAAAGCGCACGGTGCTCGCCGCGCTCACCAAGGTGGGCAGCGCCAAGGAGGAGAGTTTTTCCCAGATCGGCCCCACCATCTCGCGCGAGATCACCCAGAAGGCGGTGCTCGCGGTGGCCCTTGCCCTGCTACTCATCGTGCTCTACATCGCTTTTGCGTTTCGAAAAGTGGTGCGGCCGGTTTCGTCATGGATTTACGGCTTGGCGACCCTCATTGCGCTTTTTCACGACGTGGCGATTGGTTTAGGCGCATACGCGGTTTTGGGCCGTTTTCTGGGAGTGGAGTTCAATACCGCGGCGATTGCCGCGGTGCTCACCATCCTCGGGTTTTCCGTGCACGATACGATCGTGGTGTTTGACCGCACGCGCGAGAACCTCTTGAGGGGCGCGAGCGGCAGTTTTGAGGAAATAGTGAATGTTTCGGTCAATCAGACCATGACGCGTTCCATCAACACGTCCCTCACCGTTGTGCTGGCGCTCATGGCGGTGTTTCTGTTTGGCGGCGCATCAACCAAATACTTTGCGTTGGTCTTGACGTTGGGGATTATCTTCGGAACGTATTCGTCAATTTTCGTGGCGAGTCCAATCTTGGTGATTTGGGAAAGATGGCGAAAACGGTGAATACCGTTTTCGCCATCTTCTAGGTCTTTATGACCAGGCGGCGCAGCCGCCTAAACGCCGCTAGCGTTTCCTCCATCTTGTCAGCGCTTGTCGCCAGGCGGCTTATACCGCCTAAACGGTGAATACCGTTTTCGCCATCTTCTAGGTCTTTATGACCAGGCGGCGCAGCCGCCACATCGCTGAGCGGCGCCATTTGTTATTCAAGTGCGATCGCACAAAGATGGCAAGTTGGGTTGTGAGACAATAAAACACTGAGCGCCCGACGCGAATCGCGTCGGGCGCTTTTCAGAGGGCAGGGCGGACAATGGGCTGGTACTCCGCATAGAGCTTCCAGCTGCTTATCCGATCCAAGCTCTCCCGGTTTAAGAGCACATCGTACGAGCTCAAGGAACCAATGAGCACTTGCTTCCGAACGGTAGCGTAGCCAGCGATGATTGCCGTGTCAATTGGGTATCACCGTATGGGGATAACTTGCGGTTGCGCGCGCAGTGATTTTCTATATGGTGGAGTTGTGGA
>CAZBWF010000107.1:0-1876 GCA_964495675.1 uncultured Gammaproteobacteria bacterium | reverse complement strand
GGTTTGGCTTGCGCAGATGGCGACTGCGAGCGCGTCTGCCGCATCGTCGGGTTTCGGAACAGCGCCGAGCTTGAGGATGGTTTTGACCATTGCCTGCATTTGCCGCTTGTCCGCGCGGCCGTAACCCGTGAGCGCTTGCTTTACCTCAAGCGGTGTAAACTCGCGCACCTGGCATCCACTCGCTTCGGCTACCGCGAGCGCAACCCCGCGCGCTTCAGCCACGGCAATGGCGGTTTTGGTGTTTTTGGCAAAAAAGAGCTCTTCAACGGCCGCCACCTCTGGCTGGTGACGCCCGATCAGCCCGCCAAGCTCGCCCCAGAGCGCGTGCAGGCGTTTTGAGAGCGGCACGCCTGCTTTTGTTTGAATACTGCCGCACTCGACAAGTTTCAGGGCATCGCCCTTTTTTTCGATAATCCCGTAGCCGGTGTCCGCAATTCCTGGGTCAATGCCGAGGATAATCATGATGCGTTGGTATAGCACTCACCCACATCATCTAGCTCGCTAAGCGCCTCAATGAGTGCATCGAGCTTGACGACATCCTCTTCCGAGAGCGGCACGGTTGTCTTGGGAACAAATTGCATGCCCGCGTAGGCAACGGCAACGCCTGTTTTTTCCAGCGCTTCTTTGATTCTCTGAAGATTCTTTGCGTGGGTAATAATAGTGAGGCCGTTTTCTTCCTCGCGGATGTCGTCCGCTCCAGCATCAATGGCGGCCAGTTCGATTGCTTCGCGATTGGCAACACTTTCCAAGCGCACTACGCCTTTTTGTTCAAAGTTCCAGAGTACGCTTCCGCCGGTTGCCATGGTGCCGCCGCGCTTTGAGAACACGCTCCGCACCTCTGAAACCGTCCGGTTTGGATTGTCGGTCACTGCGGTTGCAATGACCGCAACAGAGCCCGGGCCATAGCCCTCGTATACCACCTCTTCGAGACGGGCTTCACTGCCTTCCCCGGCGCCGCGGCTGATGGCGCGTTCAATGTTCTCTTTGGGCATGTTTACGGCTCGGGCCTGTTCAATTGCCATTTTGAGCTTAAAGTTCATTTCCGGGTCCCCGCCCTCGCGCGCGGCCAAGGTAATGTTCCTTCCCGCACGGGTAAACAGGGCGCCCTTTTTGCTGTCCGCAACCGCCTTTTTATACTTGATTTGCTTCCACTTTGAATGGCCTGACATACCATGAAGCGTACCAAAAAAGTGGATAAAAATCAATGAAATTGTTGACTTTTTTAATTAGATATGGTATAATTATATATTACAAAAACAGACAAAAATTCCCCAAAACAAGCCCTTTCACAAGGAGGATTCGCGATGGAACGGATTACCAAGCTGTTCGCATGTGCGGCACTCGCGACGCTGTTCTCGGCGTGCGCTTCTGTGGGGCACGTTGTTCTCGGAACCCGCGCCGAGCCGCAGGACCTCTGCGAGCTCACCGTGCACAACCAAACGCCCTACACGTTCAAATTCCGTGTGGGGCACGCGTGGTGGGAGGAGCAGTCCGGCCTTCTGCCACACACGGACACGGGAAGCAAGCCCATACTCATTGAGCAGGATGAGGAGCATATCCTCACACGCGTGGCATGGGTTGAAGGCCGCGAGATTCGCGACGAGTACCGCTTCTACGTGCCCAAGGGCACGAGGGAACACACCATCACGTTCGGCGGTTTGCAGCTCGGCATCATGTACAACCGCTCTGGACATGATTGCTGGGTGGTGCCGCCGACGCAGCAGTCATCCGCTTTTGTGACCTTGGCGGAGCAGCGCGTAGGTCAACTCCATCGTCGCCTGTACACGCGGGCCGGGGATTTTTCCGCTTCCCTGAATTTGTTGTCGGTGTACTCCATCGAGGAGCCGACGGGGGTCTCGAGGCGGACCATGAACAT
>CAZBWF010000106.1:592-1883 GCA_964495675.1 uncultured Gammaproteobacteria bacterium | reverse complement strand
CAGGGGGTCAAGCATAGGGGTTGAAAAGTTGTGTATAACTCTACTGGCTTATGTGAACAAAAGGTGCTATAATACTAGGCGAAGTTGAGAAAGGAAAAAATAGGGGACCTCCGGGCACACCTCGCGCACAAGCCGTCCACAGCTCATTCGCTTTACATATATTGTGCGAATGTATGTAATATGTTATACTACCTCTATACTCGCCTAATATAACGCTACTTGCGCTGCCTATGGCCCCCGCACCATCTCAAAAACCCATACGAGAGCACGTCATACCCTTTCTCGACTACTGCGAGATTGAAAAAGGATTATCAAACAACACGCAGAAAAACTATAACCAGTATCTGGGTTTGTTTGTCCACTGGCTTATTGCAACCAACAGAAAAAACCTGCTTCCCCGCCAACTTGCGCAACAGCATATTTGGGATTACCGGCTCTACCTTGCCCGAACGTATAAAACCCTGCGCAACACTCCCCTGTCAAAGAAATCGCAGAATTACTACCTCATTGCCGTCCGGGCGCTTTTAGAATATTTTGCCGAACGGAACATTGCCAGTATCCCCTCTTCAAAAATAAAACTGGCAAAGGAGCAGAATGAGGCCCAGGTTTCATTTTTAGAATTGCGCGACATGGAAAAACTACTCATGGCGCCGAATATCAAGGCACTCTCCGGATTACGCGACCGTGCAATCATCGAGGCGCTCTTTTCCACCGGCATGCGCATTTCAGAACTCGTCGCGCTGAACAAGGACCACGTTTCGGCAATGCTCGCCAACGACGCGCGCAACAGTTTGGAACTGTCAATTATGGGCAAAGGGAAACGCGTTCGAACGGTGTATATTTCCCCGCGAGCCGCGAGCTGGCTTAAAAAATATCTCCACGCGCGCGCCAACGAAATGAGTCCTGCGCTTTTTATCAATGTACGCTCCAAAAACACCGAAGAACGGCGGCTCTCGCCGCGCTCAATCCAACTGATGATATCAAAATACGCCAAACGGGCAGGCGTTTCAAAAAAGGTAACCCCGCACACGTTGCGGCACACATACGCAACGGATTTGCTGTCGCATGGCGCGGATTTGCGGAGCGTGCAAGAATTTTTAGGCCACAAAAGCGTGGCCACAACCCAGATGTATACCCATCTTACCAATAAGCGGCTCAAAGATATCCACGAAAAATTTCATGGAGGAAACAATCTCAAAAGTTAAAGCGATTTGTTATGCCGGAAGGCACGCGTTTACTGGAGATGCCGAGGCGGTCAACGAAATTGCCTTTTTGCTCGACGAAGGATACC
>CAZBWF010000106.1:0-582 GCA_964495675.1 uncultured Gammaproteobacteria bacterium | reverse complement strand
CGGGTTTCAATCGGCGACAAAACGGCGTATGGCCAAATACTGAATGCAGTGCTGAAAGACGAACATGCGCACATGAATGCCGCGGGCGGCGGCAAAAATCACGTCGCGCTCAAACTTCTGGCAAAAGAGTATCTCCAAAAAAAGGGTGTTACCGAATTACTATTCGAACACCCCTTCTGTGGTTACTACCCTGACGTAATGAGCGCCGATACGTTGATCATTGCCGAATGCGGGCACACAAACAATCCGGAAAAAATGCTCGCCTATTTCCAGCAAGGAAACATCCATGAATGCATGCAAATCCCCTACCCGATGTATGAAGACAAAGAGATACTCGGCTATTGCTTTACTGCCGGGCCGCAATTAAAGGAATTTTTGGATTTTCTTGAAGCAGAGAAACGCAATCAGCTTAGAAAATTTCTCAAAAAATAAACACCCCGACGGCGTGTTTACGGCAAATAATCCAGCGGATTCACCGGAATCCCGTTCAGCCGCACCTCCAGATGCAAGTGCGGGCCTGTAGTAAGGTTGCCCGCGCCTGGAGTGCCCGGTGTCGCGCCGGAGCACCCTACCACCTGCCCC
>CAZBWF010000105.1:0-1887 GCA_964495675.1 uncultured Gammaproteobacteria bacterium | reverse complement strand
ACGTCATCTACGACCCTGCGGTGCCTGACGAGCTCGCGTTTGCCGCGGCCGAGGGCTGGCAGGGCATTCTAAGCCGCAAAATCAACTTGGAGACGCAACTCAAGAAGCTGGAGCTGGCGTTAGAGGAAAAGGTGGGCGACCGGAGAAAGGATTTACAGTACATTGATTTGCGCATTCAGGACCGCGTGTACTACAAATTCCATTAAGTTCGGGTTTGTTGTTGGGAAACCCAGATATGCTCAAATACGCCCGTAAAATTCATATGCCATTCCAAAGCGCCGCAAAAGGTATCTTGTGCGACACTCTCCCAATCAATTCCCCGCCCTTTAAAGCATATGCGCAGTATGCATAGCCAAGGTTTACTCCGCATCCTACCCTCCATTCTCTCTAATAGGCGGCCTCCGTACTCCCTGAAACCACTACATCCTACGGCAAATAATCCAGCGGATTTACCGGAATCCCGTTCAGCCGCACCTCCAGATGCAAGTGCGGACCTGTAGTAAGGTTACCCGCGCCCGGAGTGCCCGGCGTCGCGCCGGAGCACCCTACCACCTGCCCCTGCACCACAAACTCATCATCAGCTACCAGAATACAGCTCACGTGGCCATACACGGTGGAGAGTCCATCCGCGTGGATGATGGAAATGTAGGAATAGCCCATGCCCGCATCATGCGCCCGGGAAACATAGCCCGAGGCTGCGGCTTTGATGGGAGTCCCCTGCTTTGCGCGGATGTCGACGGCCGGGTGCTCAAAGTATCTCCGGAAAGGGTAATCCGGGTCATGGAACCCTGCTGTAATGGTGCGGCTCTCCACAGGCCAAATAAAGCCCTGGCCCGAGAGCTCGGAGAGGGTTTTATCGCCGGATTCCTCAAGCCGCGCGCGCAACGCCCGCTCCAGTGAAACGATAGCTCCATTGATCTGCGCCTGCTCGGCGCGCACCTTTTGCAGGAGCTGCTGGAACTTTGCTTCGTCTGCCTGCGTGGCGTCCAGAATAACATTTTTGGCCGTAACATTTTCCTCGAGCGTCACCTGCCGCTCGGTGAGTGAGTCGCGCAGGGCCTCCAGCGCCTCGTGCTCCGCCTGCAACTCCTTGCGCTCAAGCTCTAATTTTTCGCGGAATGCTTTTATCTTCTGCAAGAGCACGGCCATATCCTCCTCAATAGCCGAAAGGTGCTTCTGCTGGTCAAAAAATTCGCTAAAGGCGTCGTTCGCGAGCAGAATCTCTACCGCGCTCTTCTGACTCCCTTGGTACAGGAGCTTGATGAATTCCGCCAGCCGCTCTTTTTGAATTGCAATCTCTTGATCCTTTTCCTCAATCCGTTTTTCGGTTTCCTTTATCTTGAGATTTGTTTCCGTAACCTGGGCGCGCTTTAAATCCAGTTCCACGCGCGTGCGGTCTATTTTGTCCTGCAGTTCCCCGAGCTGGTTCTGGATGCTCAAGGATTCGTTGCGCTTGGCGCGGATTTTGTCCTCATAGGCCCGAACTTGCTCCTGCAGTTTTTCGATTGAATCGCGCTGTGCTTTCAACTGTTGCGCCAAATCCTGAATCTCCGAATCCTTGCCCGTTGTGCCGCTGTCCTGGGCATTGATGATGAGGGGGTTAAACAAAAAAGCGCACGCCAACAGCGCGGCAATAAGTTTATTTTTGTTTTTCCTGATGCGCATGGATAAGTATTATACCACAAATAACAAAAAGCAACAATGTCGTCTATTCGTACAATCAATTAGACGATTGGGCGCCTAGTTTTGTTTCTTGCCCAGTGATTTGATTGCCTGCTCCACGCGGCTGCGGGATTGTTCTTTTCCCAGGATACCCATCACCGCAAACACGTCAGGAGAATTTTTAAGGCCCGTAACCGCCACGCGCAGAGGCCATAAGACTTCTCC
>CAZBWF010000104.1:0-1942 GCA_964495675.1 uncultured Gammaproteobacteria bacterium | reverse complement strand
TCAAAAAACGGCTTATGGTCTTGGCCTTGGTTGGGGATTCAACAATGACTAAATCAGACATGTCTTGTTTTTAAAATTGTTCCTTCGGGTATCCACTTTTTTCGCAATTCGCCGACCAGATAGAACGAGCCGGTCACCAGCAGCGCATCGCGAGCAGTAAGTTTTTTGAGCATCTCTCGCAGTGCGCGCTTTGGGTCGCGCTCGATGCGCGACTGCGGATGATTTGCAAGTTTCTTGAGCGTTTCGGGCGCGTAAGCCGCGCGCGCTTCGTTTTTGAATTGCGTGAGCACGAGCACGGTGCTTACGTTTCCAATGAGCCGCAGCATGGCGGCCGCGTCTTTGTTGGAACTACTGGCAAAGATAGTATAGAGTTTCCGATATGTCAAACTTTTCAAGTTGTGGACAACACTTCTGATTTTATCAGGATTGTGCGCGCCATCCTGAATAACGAGCGGATTTTGTTGCATCACTTCAAACCGGCAGGGGAGCAGGCCGCGCGTTTGCGCTCTTTGGATCGCGGCTTCGGAAATGCCGATGTGGCGGGCAACCGCCGCCGCAAGCGCGATGTTTGCATCCTCGAATCGCGGCGCGGCAATAGGGTGCATGACGGTATGCCGGCTTCTGCACACCGCGCGGAACAGGGCGAGAATTTTTTTCCGGCGTTCGGTGGTGAAAAAATGGGAATTGCGCCGGATAATTCCGGCTTTTTCGCGCGCGATTTTTGCGAGCGTGTTGCCGAGGAGGGCTTGATGGTCGAGCCCCACGTTGGTGGCGGCGGTCAAGGCCTGCGGAATGATGGTGCCCGCATCGTACGTGCCCCCGCAGCCGACCTCAAGCACCGCCCACTCGCACCGCATCTTTTTGAAATAGAGGAGCGCGAGGCCGAAAAATATTTCAAAGTATGAGGGCCGGCCCCATTGGTACGTCGTATCCATGCGTTTGATTGCCGGCTTTGCCTTTTCCACGAGGCCGGCAAACGCCAGCGGATCAATCAATGCGTCATTGACGCGTATTTTTTCGATGGAGGTTGTGGCATAGGGCGACGTGAATGAGCCAACGCGAAACCCTCCCCCGCGCAGCATTTCGTGGATGTAGGTGACGGTCGAGCCCTTGCCCGCGGTTCCGGAAACGTGGACGACTTTGAGGCCGCGGTGCGGATTGCCGAGGAGCCGGACAAATTCGGCCGTGCGCTCCAAAAACCGCTCCGGGTGGGCGCTGTGCGTTTTCATGTACGCTTGGTCGTGGGGAGTTGCGGCGAATTTCTCAAGGTAGGCGACCGCGTCGTAGTAGGGCTTAAACTCGTTTTTCATAGCCGCGCTTCAGCCATGCCACCACTCCGTATACGATTGGCGTGGAGAAGAGTGAGTACGCGATTTTCAACAACCAGTAGGGAATGATGAGTGAGAACAGGAACGCGGCATCGTACCGGGGGGTTACCAGGTAAAACGCGATGAACATGAAGAGCGTGGTGTCCGCAAACTGGCTCAAGATGGTGGAAAGATTGGTGCGCAGCCACAGAAAGCGGCCGTGCGTTTTTACCTTGAGCCAGCTGAAGGAAAAGATGTCGGTCCGTTGGCTCAAGAAGAATGCGGTGAGGGATGCGGCAATGATGCGGAGCGAGTTGCTGAAGATGCTGGTGTAGGCATCGTTATTCGTGAATCGCGCCGCCGGCGGGAGGAAGAGCGCAATGGCGAGCACAATGAACACCATGATTTGCGCCACAATGGCGGCATTCACCATCGCTCGCGAGCGCTCTTTGCCATACACCTCGGTTATGGCATCGTTAATGAGAAACGTGAGCGGATAGGCGAAAATGCCGACAGATGTGGAGATGCCGAGAATAGTGATGATTTTAACGCCCAGGAGGTTGGCAGAAATGAGCGAACCCACAAACAGAGCAAAGAGGATGGAGAATTTTTGGTCGGTTGTAATGGAAAATGAC
>CAZBWF010000103.1:0-2014 GCA_964495675.1 uncultured Gammaproteobacteria bacterium | reverse complement strand
AATGAGGCCTCGGACATCCACATCGAGGCCGACGAAGCCGGCATCAAGCTTCGGTTCCGCATTGACGGCGTTCTGCACGAGGCCGCGGAACTCTCGCGCGATATGTGGAAAGCGCTCATTGCCCGCCTCAAGCTCATTGCCCGCCTCAAGCTCAACATTACGGACGCGCCGCAGGATGGCAGAATTTCCATTGAACTGCCGAGCGACAAACTGGATATCCGCGTGTCCACCATTCCCACGGCATATGGCGAGAGCGTGGTGATGCGCCTTCTGCGCTCCTCATCCGTGGGGCTCAAGTTTGAGGACCTAGGGCTCCGCGGCAAGGCGTTTTCGGACCTAGAGCGCGAGGTGCGGCGCCCCAACGGCATGATTCTCACCACGGGCCCGACCGGCTCGGGCAAAACCACCACGCTCTACGCGATTCTCAATAAGCTGAACAACGAGGAAACAAAAATCATCACCCTCGAGGATCCTATTGAGTACAAGCTTGAGGGCGTTAACCAAAGCCAGATAGACAAATCACGGGACTACGATTTTGCCAAGGGCCTGCGCTCCATTCTCCGGCAGGACCCGGATGTGGTCATGGTCGGCGAAATTCGGGACATTGAAACCGCGGACACGGCTATCAACGCTGCGCTCACCGGACACCTCGTGCTCTCCACCTTGCACACGAACGACGCTTCAGGCGCGATTCCGCGGTTTTTGGCCATGGGCGTGAAGCCGTTTCTGCTCGCGCCGGCCATTAATGCGGTCATCGGCCAGCGTTTGGTGCGCAAGATTTGCGAGCACTGCAAAGAGGCCCTGGAGCTGGATACGGCCACGCTTGCGCGAGTTACCAAGATTCTAGATTCCATTCCCAACAATTCGGGTTTTTCGGTTGACCGGAGCAGGGATCTCGCATTCTACCGTGCCAAAGGGTGTGATACATGCGGCAACTCGGGGTACAAGGGCCGCATCGGCATTTATGAAATTTTTACCATCACGCCGACAATCGAGAAGATGATTCTTGAGGGCAAGGTTTCGGAGGTGGACGTGAAAGCCGCCGCGCAGGAGGCGGGCATGATTACCATGGTGCAGGATGGGATTTTGAAAGCGCTGGACGGAATTACCACTGTCGAGGAAGTATTCCGGGTTGCGGAATGAGCTAGAGTTTTTGAAGCTTCATTCGGGCCTCTTCCAATTTTTTGCGCTCCCCCTCAACCACGCGGCTGGGCGCGTTTTTGGTGAACTGCTTGTTCGCGAGTTTTTTCTCGAGTCCCGCAATGTACTGCTCTATATTTTTGCGCTCGCCAGCAAGCCGCACCTCTTGCTCACGGAACCCCTTGGCTCCCAGTTTTATGTACACGTCGAACTCCGCAGTGTGCGCCCGGATAAGGCCCTCGATGTCAACGGGTTTTGAGGGCAATACCTGAATGCGAATTTTGGTCAGCCGCTCAACGGCCAACTCTTCCTCTTGGAAGAGGTTTTTGTGTTGTGTGGTGGTAATGACCGCATCCAGCGTTTCGGAGTAGGGAAGATTGTACTTCGCGCGCACATCGCGGAGCGTGGTAACGAGCGCTTGGAGCGCGGCAAACTCCGATTCTGCGCTCCGCTTCCGGAGGCGGGCGTTGGCTGTGGGCCACGCGGACGCGGCAAGGAATCGCTCTTCCGCATCAATGAGTTTTTCCTGTTTGAGGCGTTGGTAGATTTCCTCGGTCACGAACGGAGTGAAGGGATGTAACAATTTGATGGCGTCGAGAAGTATACGGGGAGCAATGGAATGATTTTGCTGTTTCGCGATTTCCACGTACCAGTCAGCCAGTTCGTGCCAGAGGAAATCATAGATTTTTTCTCCGGCCGCTGAAAACTCAAAGCGTTCAAAATGGCGGTCAACGTCCGCAATGAGCCCCTGGCGCCGCGATTCAATCCATTGGTCGGCTAAACTGTCACCCTGGAGCGAAGCGCTAGCGGAGCGATAGGGTCCAGTATGGATTCTATCGGGCCCCGCCAAATCGGCGAGGCCCTCCAGAATGAC
>CAZBWF010000102.1:0-2027 GCA_964495675.1 uncultured Gammaproteobacteria bacterium | reverse complement strand
AAACCACGTTTGCTGTTTTGCGCGCAACGCCCGGAATCTTCAAAAGTTCTTCCATGGTGTCCGGCACCTTCCCTCCGTACTCGCGTTCTACCATCTTTGCGGCCGCGAGGATATTCCGCGCTTTGTTGCGGTAGAATCCGGTTTGGCGGATATCCTGCTCAAACTCGCCTGGCCGCGCCCGCACATACTCATCCAGTTTCTTGTATTTTTTGAAAAGGCGCGCCGTGACCTCGTTCACTTTTTTGTCCGTGCACTGCGCCGAAAGCTCAACCGCAACCAAGAGCTCCCAATTATTCGAATACTTGAGCGCGATTTTTGCGGCTGGAAAAAGCTTTGCAAGCGTTTTTAAAATCGCGCTCGCTCGCGCAGTACGCTCGGTGCGTTGCTCTGGTGTCATGATTTCTGCTCAATAACGTACCACTCGCCAGAAGCAGGCAGTTCAATGCCGGCTTCATATCCGCCGCGGAACGTGCGCTCGTAGTAAAAGCTCTCCTGCTTCAGAATAATACTGCGCTCGTTCAAGTAATCGCCGACCAAATCCTCAATGCGCTGCGGGTATTCGCCCATATCAATGTTGTAAATCTCCAGCGCCTGTTCTAGAGTGCGCATGGCGCCGATAAGCGCCTCGTCCGTGCTCTCCCCAATCGCGCCCACCGCGCGCGGGAGCTCGCCCAAGCCGCCCCGCAGGACTTTCACCTGCTCCGCGACGTAGCTCCTATACGAGGTGGCGGTGCCGGCGCGCTTGGCGGCGTCGTACCCATTGTACCAATGCAAACCCAGGGTGGTTGCCGCCATTGCCGCGAGGAATGCAATCATGCCGAAAAGTTTTTTCATGACGCTGAAGCGTTATCGAGCAATAAGTTCCGCGTGCTTCTCGCGGAGTTTTTTCAGTTTCGGATTGATGATTGCTTGGCAGTACGCCTGGTCCGGATTTTTGGCGTAGTAATTCTGGTGGTACTCCTCCGCCTCATAGAACGCGCCGAGCTCTTGTACCTCGGTGAGTATGGGATCGTCAAACACTTTTGCGTGCTCCAGCTCGCGCACGAACCGCTCAATCTCCTGGCGCTCCACGTCCGTGGTGTAGTAGATGGCCGAGCGGTACTGCGTGCCCACGTCATTCCCCTGCCGATTCAATGTGGTCGGGTCATGCACCGTAAAAAACACGGAGAGCAAATCCTGAAACGTAATCTGCGTGGGGTCAAATTCCACGCGCACCACTTCCGCGTGTCCGGTCTTTCCACCGCACACCTCTTCATACGTCGGCGCCCTCCCCGCGTTCATCACGGGGCCGCCCGCGTACCCGGGCGTCACGGAAACCACGCCCTTTAGTTGTTTGAATGCGGCTTCGGTGCACCAAAAGCATCCGCCGCCGAAAACCACCTGCTGTGTTTGCATACTAGTATCAAATTATCCAAACGTAAACGTATAAAACCGGACGCCGGCCGGAACCGTCAACTCCAGCGTGTGCTCGCCGGATGCGGCATCTTCAATAATGCGGTACAATGTTTCGCTCTGCACACGAAACGCGCCATTGGCAACATCCGCGCCCGCAGCAGGGCCGAGCGGGCCGCTGTTGCGCGCGGCAATCACGCTCTGCTCACGCTCGGATGAGGCGACCGTAAACACGTCCCGCGCCCGGTACCGGAACACGACCTGCGCGGACGGGCCAGTTGCCTCGGCATATTCAGTGGTAATATTCCATTCGCCAACCAAATAGAGCTTATTGAGCTCTATGGTTTCCGGCCGCGCAAACGTGGCAGTGCCCGGAGCGCGCGGCGTTCCGTTGGCCAGCAAGTCATTGCGCCAGGCGCCAAAATATACCTCCGGACTTGCCACATCCCCGCCCGGGCCGCGCACTTCCGGGCGCACCACGCCCGAGGCAAGCTCCGCGTCTTTGTCCATGCGCGCCATGCGCTCGGCCAAAAGCTCCTGAATCTTCCGTTCGGTTTCCTCATAGCCACCCTCGCCGATATGGTCGTATACAATGTATCCGTCAATGTCAATAAGGTACTTGCGCGGCCAATACC
>CAZBWF010000101.1:0-2098 GCA_964495675.1 uncultured Gammaproteobacteria bacterium | reverse complement strand
GGCGATGGTTGGGACCTGCCGTGGGTGAGCGCCTGAGAACCGCGGCGTGCGAAAAACGCGGTTCTGATGTACGACTGCGAGGATTGGAGCGCAAGCACGCGGCCAATGTACCGTTGCGGGTCTGCTTCCACCAGCACCTGCTCGCTCACATGGAAACTGATTTCGAGCGTGCGGAATGCGTGGTTCTTATGCCGATGGTCGCGGGCGAACAGGATTGTCCGCGGTAGGTGCACGGCAACCGTGACCACTGCCACGCGCTGTATGCCGCGCTCGAGCGCGAACTCGAAAATGTTTTGGAGTTCGCGCTGGGTGTTGCTGTTCCCGGGTACAACCCTATCCCGGTGCCAGACCCTAACTTCCGGCAGAGACATGCACTCCGCATTGAGAATGGCATAGAACCTTTCGGACATAACTTCCGAGTCCGAGGGGCCGTTGCACTCGAGGAGGTATGGCAGGCGGTGCCCGTACCCGCAAACCACGAGCGCTGCCCCCAGCTTTCGGTGCAGTTCCGCTCCGGCCAGCAGGTTGAGCTCACCGCCGCCCACCCGGCAATACGGATTCTGATCGTCCGCGGGCACGCGAACCGCCAAGTGCGCGCCCGTGGGACCGCAGACCTCCAGATCCTCGGTAACATCCCAGCCACTGCCGGCAACCTCCTGGCTGCCTCGTCCCAAAATCGCGAGAAGCAATTTACACCTCCTTTTGAGGGTTTAAAAAGGACGTTTGAAACCAAAATTACCAGTTTGGTAACTGGTAATAATAACATAATAACTCTGGATTGTCAATAAAATTAAACCTCTTTCAAAATTCCGCGCTGACGGAGATCTTGGGTGGTCTTATCAAGGTATACTTTTATATCGCCAAATTGACGAATCCATGTTACATACTCCCGAACCGCATCGCGCAAGGAGTGCTGTGGTTGCCAACCGAGGTTCTGTAATTTTGCAATATCCATATGCTGGTGGCGAGCATCACCGTGGCGGTACCGAACCCCTACCGACGGATTAAACGGAACTCCAGCTTCTTCCGCCACCATCTGCGCCAAATCAATAATGCGTGTTCCCTCGCCGCTCCCTACATTGAAACTTTCGTAATCCGCGCGCGCATCCTCCAGCACATGCACGTGGGCAGAAGCGACGTCTTTCACGTGGACGAAATCGCGCGTTTGCAAACCGTCTTCATTCATCTGCATTTGTTCACCCGAAAGCGCGTATACGGAAAAAGCTCGCAACGCGCCGGAATAAAAATGCCTGAACGACTGGCGCGGCCCCAACACAATGCTG
Source organism: uncultured Gammaproteobacteria bacterium (assembly GCA_964495675.1). Taxonomy (GTDB): domain Bacteria; phylum Patescibacteriota; class Patescibacteriia; order UBA2169; family UBA2169; genus CAZBWF01. The sequence continues at coordinate 815 of CAZBWF010000101.1, read as the reverse complement.
AATCGAAATAACACAACCGGAATGCGGTACCGTCTGCCAAGATTTTTGAGGAGTTGTTCGCTCGCCAATTTTGAAATGCCGTAGGGAATCTGCGGGGTAAGTATGTCGTTTTCGTGTTCGGGCACGGGCGCAACGACACTGCCGCACTGTGGGCACTGTTGCTCCCACCCGTGCCGCGAGAGCTGTTCCTCGGAACGCGGTGATGCGTAGATTTCTCCGTGCTTTCCGCACTGATACTTCCCTTCCCCATACACGGACTGCGATGAAGCCGCAATGATTTTTTTTATGGGAAGTTTTTCTTCTTCAATCACTTCAAACAGCAAGGCAATGCTTTCCACGTTCGTTCGGATGTAGCGGCTGAAATCCAAGAGATTGTCCATATACGCAGCCAAATGGATAACTGCATCAACGCCATTCAGTGCGCGGCGCCAATCCTCCTTAGTGCGCACATCGCCCTGCACAAATTCCGCATCTCTGTTCACCCATTCTGGCAATGTTCTATTATGAGTCGGGGGCTCAAGGTTATCCAAAATCCGCACTGTAAAGCCCTTCTCAAGCAGTGCATCAACCACGTGCGAACCAATGAATCCCGCTCCTCCCGTGACTAATACGTTGTTGATGTTAGTGGCCATATGCCGCTCTTACCATCTTAAGCACGGAAATCGCGTCATCTGCGTTGCTTTTGCCCTGATTTCGCAGAAGAGCAACAAACTGCTTCAGCTCTTCATGCAAGCACTTGTCCGGATCCGAATCGCAGACCATGGTCTTTTCTGAAACGGTTCCGTCTTTTTTAATCCGCCCAATCGTAAGCGTTT
>CAZBWF010000100.1:0-2168 GCA_964495675.1 uncultured Gammaproteobacteria bacterium | reverse complement strand
TGCCAAGGGGGAGCCGGAGGGGGTTGCGCCGCTTGACTCTATTCCATGTAACCTCCCCTTAGTCCCCTCCTTGGCAGGAGGGGAATCTTTTCTTTTCTTGCTTTTTCCCCCGCTCCCTTCCATATCATCCCCGCCCAACCGCGACTCTTCCGCATACTCCAAGTACGCTTCCGGCGTTACCTCCTCATCTTTCAGCCGCGAAAAGTGCGTGAGCAAGGTTCGGATGAACTTGGTGGGGTTGTTGGTGGGCCGATAGTAATCCAAATCAAATTTCTCCAGATGCTCGCGGAGCAGGAGCCATTGGCCCGTACTGTCCAAGAGTTCCACATCTCCCGGCAGGCCGATGTCTATGGCATGGCTATCCAGAATGCGCTGACAGAATGTGTGGAACGTTGACACCCACAAATCCACGTACCCATACGGCAAGAGTTTATCAACCCGCTCAACCATTTCGTCCGCGGCCTTGTTGGTAAACGTGAGCGCAAGGATTTCCTCGGGCTTTACCCCTTGCTCCAGCACCAGCCACGCGAGCCGCCGCGTAATCACATGGGTTTTGCCGGTGCCGGCTCCGGCCACAATCAAGAGCGGGCCGCCCGTATGCGTTACGGCCGCTTTTTGCTCCGGATTCAGGCCTTCCAAAATATCCATGCGCATATTGTACCACACCGATTCCGAGCTTGACTAATAGCGTATTTGCGGTACACTTAGAGCAACATAGCTATGCCTAAACTACCGTCAGTAACCATCATCAACAGCAACAGCATGCGCGGAGTTATTGCTCCGGCAGATGTCATCTCTAAAAAAGTTTTAGAGGATATGGTTGATTTTTTTGAACTGTCATCGCCAGCGGCGCGCCAAGAAACCGATGAGCAGATTGCGGCCGCGGACAAGGACCAATCGTGGATGCCGCTTGATGCCGTCCGCAAGCTGTCGCGGCAATCGGACTAGTATGCTTCGGGTTCGCTTTCATCCGCGGGCAGCCAAGCAGCTGCTGCGAATTCCGAAGCAATTCCGAGAACATATTTTAGACAATCTGGAGGAACTGGGAACGTTTAATCACCCGCTGGAACACCGGCGGGTTATTAAGTTAAGCGGCCGTGATGGCAACGATTTCCGCATGCGTGTTGGCGACTACCGGGCCAAATTCAGTTTGAGAGATGCTGGCGATGTGCTGGTGACGCGAGTCGAGCATCGGCAAGTTGGATATTAGACCCACCTTTTTGGCGGTTTAATGTTTTTTAATTTGTGCTAATTTTAGCTCTTTTATTGATAAAAGGCCTATACATAGCCAAAAAGGGGTATAGCCACATTTGACTAATTTTTCTAGATATGGTATAATAAGATTATCAAATAAACATTGCTTTTTCACGCCAAACAAGGCAGGACGAGATGCAGAATCCCTTCGTTCCCCAGAACCGCTACGGCTTCCTCCTCTGGATCACCAGCGCCGGCTTCAGCGGCATCCTGATCCTCGCCATGATCGGCTAAAGCCGATACGAAGGGGAGAAATCGCAAACAATCGCGATTCTCTCCCCTTCTCTCTTCAGCCCACTTGTACTAAAGTGGTTTGAAGCCGAGAATCAAAATAGCTCTTCACACCGTCCACCGTAGCTTTAGCGAAGGTGGGCAAAACCACAATCCCAACAAGGGAGGTCCAGATGAACCGCATCAAGCAGTTCGTGTGCCAGATCACCCTGCTCCGGGTGGTCGCGTTCACCGCCCTAACCGTCCTGGCCGTGCACTTCAATACAGTGCTCGACATCAACGGCAAGGCGTCGCAGGTGGGACAAGCCATCAACTTCGCGCTCTCCACCGCGATCTACGAGAGCTGGTCCCCGATGGTCAGCGACTACGAAGCGGGCTATGGCTGGAGCTGCCTGTACTTCTACGCGGCTCTTGCCCTGCTCGGAGCCATGGCTACGTGGTATCGCCGCCGCAAAGACCTGTCGAACAAGGAACGCAGGGCGGTGGTGACGGCTTTCGCCATTCCGGCGGTGACCACCATCGTTCTGGTGGCCACCAAGGCCGCTGGTGACGACTCGGGGTGGTATCGGGATTTCTACCTCTATACGCTCCTGCCCCCGTTCGCTATCGCAGTCCTCGGCGCACTCGTCTGGCTCCTGCTGAAAGCGACCGCGCCTGCGGCCACGACCTCGCCTGACCCGACG
>CAZBWF010000099.1:0-2203 GCA_964495675.1 uncultured Gammaproteobacteria bacterium | reverse complement strand
CGATTCAAAATTAGTGTCGAAAATGCCCATGTTAGTATTCTTCCTCCCAGTGGTCGATACAGAGGAGCTGGGAAAAGAGCGGCTCTCCCAAGGCCTCGTTGATGTAGATTTGGTTCAATTGGACGGTGGTGGGCTGCCAGGAGATGACAATGTTGATATCCTCCGCAAACACGGCGCCCTCCAGCGTGGTGGACACGTTCTGGGTGATGCCGTCTTTAATGGTGAACGTATCCCCGGCATACACGAGTCCGTGGACGTCTACCTCGGAGTTGAATCCGCCGATGGTGATGTTTTTTTTGCTTAGGAGCCCCGAGGGTGTGGAGGTGCCCATATCATTGACGGTGAGTACGGCGGGTTCGGTTTCAAAGCTGAACCCGTTCCCGATGCCAAAGGATCCGTCCGCCACGAGCGCTCCGTTGATGGTGAGCGTCTGCCCTTTTTTAATGAACACGTTTCCGGTTACATAGGTGATGCCGGAAAGTTCCGTGACCGGAAAATCCTCGAGTAAATCCCGGAACTGCTGGCTCGTGTACACCTGCGTGGCGCGCGATTTGTAGGAGTTGGGATCCTCGGAATCAAAATCAATGGCAGGCATCAAGATGGTTTCGGGAATGGGGGGGTTGTTGCTGTCGTAGACGCCTTCGTTTGCAGTCAGAGATGAAGAAACGCTCACACTAACATCGTCAACGGCTTGGGCTTTGCCCGTAGTGCTCCAGGTGGAGAACAGGGAAAGGTCAATGTCATCGTTGGCGAAAATGCCGCCATCCGAAACCGCCACCTCGCTGCCAGTGCCGGTGATGTCGCGGTTCGCAAATAAGCTGGTGGTATTGAGCGGCGTAATATTGAGCGCCTTGTAGACGTTCACCTCAACCACCCGCTGGGTTTGCGTATCGCGCACCGCGAGCGTTGAGGTTGCGGTAATGGATGCGCGCGCCGCCTCTTGGTTTGCCACGGTTACGGTCCATCCTCCGCCGGGTATGAGGGTATCGTTCTGCGTGAGCGTTGTGCTCCATGCGGGGTCGGTTTCAAAGTTTGTTTTCCACACGGGATCGTTTTGCAGTTTCCAAATGGCCTGCTGCACGCCCGCTTCCGCCAGATAGTATGTCTGCGGAGAAGCGTCCACAATATCCGCCACGCGCACCTCCTGTAGTATACCATTCAGGTAAAAGCTCACAATGATGATCATAATGGAGAGCACGAAAAGCGAGGAGATTAGGAGAAACCCTTTTTTCATAGATTCCTCCCGGCCACTGCTGTTTTTGTCTGGTGCATAACGCTTGACTTGGCAAGCGTCAGCTCCACGGTAATGAGGTCCACGCCGTAGAATGCGATGGTTTCCACATACTGGCCGACAACCTCGTCTTCCACAATGGCGACTTCGGGCGGGTTTCCAAAATCATCCTCCGCGTCAAAAGCCACGAGCACTCCCGGGTCCGCTGGAAAGTAGTACTGCCTGATTTGGCGGCGAAGGTCTGTTCCATTCGCCGCATAGCGGACGTACTGAAAAATGGTGGTTTGGTGGCCGTCCTGGACTTCGATTTCCGAGGGGGGCGGATTCAGTGGGTCGTTGGGGTCGGGCGGAAGCACGGTTGCAAAAGAGCGCGCCTGGCGGATATCCCGCGTGATGCGGTCCAGAATCACGCGGGAGTTTTGCGAGAGCTCGCTGCGTGCTTCAGAGGAGCCAAGCGAGCGTATAGTTAAGCTGTACGTTGCCAGCACAATACCAAGAAGCACGGAGCCAATAGTAATACTGATGAGAAGTTCAAAAAGCGTAAATCCTCGATTGTTCTTGATGGTGCGCATACTACCGCTCGCTCGCGAGCGTTATTAAATTTACGGAGCGCGCGGCCCCGCCGAATACCGAACCCCACGAAACCGTCACCGAGAGCTTTTTTAAGCCCACGTCTTCCGCGCTCGCGCTTCCGTTCTGGTCAACAAGCGAAATGACGGTGGTCCTGAAAAAATCGTAGAACGGGCTCGCGGGGTCTGCGTCCACCCGCACGTTCGATTCGAGCGTTCCCGGGGCAAGCTCGTCGTAGTGTAAATTGGCAAATGCCTCCATCTGCATCTGTGCGAGTTGGTTTGCGACCGTCACGTGCTCCAAGTTTTTTTCAATCGAAACCCCGCGCGGGAACGCGGAAAGGAGCCCCAGAATGCCCACGGCGAGTATGGCGGAACTGATGACTATTTCCAAAAGTCCGAA
>CAZBWF010000098.1:1785-2224 GCA_964495675.1 uncultured Gammaproteobacteria bacterium | reverse complement strand
ACATCTCTATGACCACATTCAAATTAAAACTTGTCACCCCGGCGGGCATTGTGCTGGAGCAGGAAGCCGAAGAGGTTATCCTGCGGACGGAAGATGGGCAAATCGGCATCATGGCCCACCATGAGCCGCTGGTTTCCATTTTAAAGCCCGGGGAAATGATTGTGCGCGCACACGGTACCGCAACCGCGCTCGCCACTGCAGGCGGGGTGATTGAAATGGCCGGCAACACCCTCACTATTCTCGCGGACACCGCCGAGCACGCAGATGCCCTTGAGCTTGAGCGCGCCGAGAAAAAAGCGGCCGAACTTGCAGAGCAACTGAATCGCGGCCAGGAAATGGACATCACCACGTACAAAACGCTCCAGCGCCAGCTGGAAAAAGAGCAGGCGCGCATCAGCGTATTCAAAAAATGGAGGAAATGACGCCAAAGGCGTCATCC
>CAZBWF010000098.1:0-1775 GCA_964495675.1 uncultured Gammaproteobacteria bacterium | reverse complement strand
CGCCTATCGGCGAACTGCGGCTCGCCATCCCTTTGGCTCTCGGAAAACTCGGTTTGAGCGTTCCGGAGGCCTACCTCGTTGCAGTCATCGGAAATCTGATTCCGGTGATTTTTTTACTGCTGTTTTTAGAGCGCGTTTCACTGTTTCTCATCCGGCGCTCGCGCTTTTTTGAACGATTTTTCTCCTGGCTTTTCAGCCGGACGCGGAAGCGGTTTGAGGGCGCGTACCGAGCGTACGGGTACCTTGCGCTCGTGCTGTTCGTGGCCGTACCGTTGCCCGTGACAGGCGCGTGGACCGGCTCAGCCGCGGCCTATCTCCTCGGGATTCCCTTTTGGAAGGCGCTGGGATTGATTGCGGCCGGCGTGCTGATAGCGGGCCTGCTCGTTACGCTCGCGAGTGTCGGGGTAATCCACATATTCTAAAACTAAAAACTCCCGCCAATCGGCGGGAGTTTTTTATGGTGAAATTGGAAACTACCGTGAAAGCTCTCCGGCGGCAACAAACGCGCCGAACGCCACCAGAATCACGGGCCAGAACGGGAACGTGGTGGTAATCCAGCCCATTTCCTTGCCAAAGAGGTACAGGCCCAGTATCACCAAAAAGAGGCCGATGGTGAGCTTGGTCGAGTGAAAAAACGGGACTTTTGACATAGTTTTTCTCTTTATTTCTTATTTATTTTAGATAACACCCATAGTATACCATAAAATCCGTTACTCTTCCAGCCGGGGCTTTTCTAAAAGCTCCGGCTCTACTGCACCTTCGCCTCGCTCAGTAATCCGCATTACGTCCTTGTCAATCTTCCCGAGTTCTTTATACGAAGTGTTGTAGGCGTTTATGGTCGTGCCCAGGTGGCTACCCAGCTTTTTCATGTACTCTTCAAAATTAATAATGTGCTTGCCTAACTGCTCCACGCGCTTGCGGATTTCCTGCGCGTCTTTCTCTATCTTGAGCGCTCGAAGCCCTTGCAGCACGGTTTGGAGGTACGCCAAAAACGAGGTGGGAGAAACAATAATCACATGCTTCTGCTTGAACGCGTACTCGATTAAATCCTCGGTGGAAATTTTTACGGCACCCACTTTGTTGATGAGCAAATCGTAGTAGATTCCCTCGGAGGGGATGAACATGAACGCAAAGTCCATGGTTCCCTCATTCGGGCGGATGTACTTGGCTGTCTCGTCAATGCGGTTCTTGAGGTCGTTCTTGAATACCTTTTCAAACCTGCTCCGCTCCTCTTCGGTTTCGGCCTGAAGGACGCGGTTGTAATTTTCCAAAGAAAACTTTGAATCAACCGGCACGATTTTCTCGTCAATGAACACGGCCGCGTCCACAATCTCTCCGTCTCCGAATTTGTACTGCATCTGGTACGCTCCGGGCGGTAAAACGTTTTTTAAAACATTCTCCAAATAATACTCCCCCAGCACCCCGCGCTGTTTGGGGTTCTTGAGGATGCCCTCAAGCGAACGGATTTGGTCGCCCACGCCAGCCACCTGCTTGTTGGTTTCATCCAGCTTGGTCAGGCGCTCGGTGACATCTTTCAAAATTTGGTGGCTCTGGCCGGTAATGCCCTGGATGACGCGGGAGGACTGGCCAAACTGCTCCTGCAGCATCTTGTTGGATTCCGAGAGCTTGGCATCCAGCACGCGCGAGAGCTCATTCATCTGATTCTGCAAAAACTGCAAACCGGCGATGTCAGCCGGCTTTTGCGGCCCTCCGCGCTTGAGGAGAATAAAAATAGCCAGGCCTAAGCCGACTGCTAAAAAAACAATAATGATTAG
>CAZBWF010000097.1:0-2274 GCA_964495675.1 uncultured Gammaproteobacteria bacterium | reverse complement strand
CCCTCTTTGGAAGCCGCGCTGTCGTAGTCCAGCCCCATTTCCGCATATCCGGGCGCATACTGGTCGCGGGTTTGAGTTACCGTGGTAAATGACGAGCCAATAACGCGGAACAAAAGCGCAAGCAGAATGAGCAGAACCAACGCCAAACCAGCCATTTTAAAAATGGTTGAGGTTTTGATGTCGAAATTTTTTAGGAATTCCATAGAGTAAAAAAATATTACAAGAGGAAAATATATTCTTTACTGCCCGCTTCGGGCGGAAAGTAGATGACGTCAGAGTTCTCCCCGCCCTGCCCCTTGGGCAAGGTCGGGCAATCGTGTGAGTCGCGGTACTCTTTGTCAATCCTCACATTTTCAGCCGTAATGCCGCGCTCTCCGTATTCGGCCAACACCTGCTCCGTCATGTGCGTGAACACTTCGTCAACGGCCGGGTGGTGGAGGGGGCGGGTAAACTTTACCGCGATGTCAAAGTTATCGGTTGCTCGTTCCGGGCCGCGCGCCAAGTTGGCGGTGCCGATTTTTTGTCCGGCAGCGACCGGCGAACCTTCGCGCAGTGAGGAATCAAGGTTGATGTGAAAGAAAACAAACTGCCACTGCCGCGGGCTTGCCGGATTGTCTCCTTGGGGAGCGAGCCATACCGCCTGATCACCGGGACCGCCAAAGTCATCGTCAATCACGGAAATAGTGCCGTCAAATGGCGCGAACGCGGCAACCGCATCAACCGTGCCGCGGTATTCCGGCTTTGCCTTAACGTAGTGCTTCATGGAGCGGGGTGTTGGTTCGCGCTCGCCCGTTGCCGCGGTGGGGTGCCGGAAATCATGCCCCGCGCAACTGCGGTACTGCGAGAACGCCGCAATCTGCGAGACATCAAGGGGATTGGCGGTAATGAAGCGCTCTGCCAATTCCGCTTTTGTCACGGGGTACGAAAATCCCACTGCCATGGCCCCGAAACCAACAACGACAACTGCCGCGAGCGTGAGTGCGACTTTTTTCCACCGGCTCATGGCGCTAGTATACCACGCCGCCCGATTTCACCCCAGAGCGGAGAGGGTGGGATTTGAACCCACGAGAACCTTTCGGCTCTACCGCTTTTCGAGAGCGGCGCTTTCGACCACTCAGCCACCTCTCCGCTCTATGGTGAGTCATACCAGAATACCTAAAAATACCCAAAAAATCAACTAAACAATTGCGGAGTCGCCAAAATCTTGTTAGAGTAATCTGTTACCCAAAACGGCCTTTGACAACCGAGGGCCCGGCGCATTCCGGAACATGATCCAAACACCACAAGGAGGAACCATGCCAGACCAATACGTACTGCTCATCGGAACCGGCGGCAGGGAAAACGAGCTCGCGCGGAAGCTGGCCGAAAATCCAAAGGCGCGGCTCATTGCGGCAACCGGCAACCCCGGCATCTGCCAGCACGCGCGAATCATCAACGTGTCGCCGGACAACATGCCGAATCTCCTCGAATCTGCAAAAGAGATTGCGGCGCAAGGCCAGCTGATTACGGTCGTGGGGCCGGAAGGCCCGCTTGCCGCCGGCATCGTGGACACGTTCCGGGAAAACGGGCCTGCGATTGTCGGCCCCACGCAAGCGGCCGCGCGAATCGAAACCGACAAAGCGTTCGCGCTGGGGCTCATGCGTGAGCACGGAATACCCACAGGCCGATTCAGGGCATTCACCCCGCGCACCGTACGAGAAATGAACGAGGCCGAACAGTATGCGCTCATAGTGCGTGACTGGGACGGTCGAGGCGTTATCAAAGCCAACGGACCTGCGGCCGGGAAAGGTTCATACGTCTGCAGTACCGATGATGACGTAAAAACCGCTCTGACTGATCTTATGTTGAAGCGCGTGCACGGTGCGGCCGGAGACACGTTCGTGGTCATGGAGCACTTGGGTGATGGCCAAGAGCTCTCCATGTTTTGGCTCGTGGACAAGGTCGGCCACATCGCATACCTCGGCTCTGCCCAGGACCACAAACGGCTCTTGGATGGCGACGAAGGGTCCAACACTGGGGGCATGGGCGCGTACTCGCCGGTGCTGTTCGTGGATAATGCGTTTGTCGCTGATGTTCGCAAGCGCATCGTGGAGCCCATGGTTCGCGCCATGGCCGCAAACGGAACGCCATATACCGGATTCCTGTACCTCGGGCTCATCATGACCAAGGATGGCCCTAAAGTCGTGGAGTGGAATTGTCGGCTCGGAGACCCGGAAGCGCAGGTGATTCTGCCGCTCCTGACAACCGATCTCCTCGCGCTCCTCTCCGCCGCTG
>CAZBWF010000096.1:1024-2283 GCA_964495675.1 uncultured Gammaproteobacteria bacterium | reverse complement strand
AAAAAAAAGCGCATCGCCGCAGGCGATATCGCGAACCGAACCTATGGAGCGGCGGCGGCCTCTGCGCCAACGGCCTCTGACGCACTTTTGGCGCTGACCGAAGTGGGGGATCCCATTGAGTACATTAACGATACGGTGCCGGATCCCGTGAAGTATGTTTCCTACGCGGAACGCGCGGGCGCGCTGAATCAGAACCAAAATCAGAATGCCGCCGCTCCGGCATACCTCACACTCTACGACACCTTGGACGTTCCCTCAAGCATGATTGCCGGAAACTCGGTTACTGCAACGGTCAAGTTCAGAAACCGCGGGTCCGCAATCTGGAGGGCGGGCAGTGTTTATTTGAAGCTGATTGATGAGAACAGTTCATCTAGTTCGTTCCGGACAGAAAATCGCATTGCGCTCGGGGAAGATGCGGCGCCCAACGGGCTTGCAACTTTTTCGTTTACTGCAACCGCCCCGCTTGCGGGCGGAGTCGTGAAAGAGTGGTTCATCCTTGAGTACCAGAACGAGTCCGGCGCCATTGTGGAAATGCCCGGCGGACTCGTGGGCAAGGACATTGCAATTATTTCGGGCGTTTCAGCCCAGATTACAAGCCACACTATTCCGGTTGCGCTCCGGAACAAGTGGAAACCGGTGAACATTGCTTTCAAATTGAAAAATACAAGCACAGACGCGGTATGGACTGCCCGCCGCGCCGCGCTCTCGCTTCACGGCACGGACAGCGCCAAAAGCCCGTTCTACGACCGGTACGACTGGATTGACAAAGAGATTGTGGGCGTTCCGGTCAACAAGGCAAAAATAGCTCCGGGCGGGGAGGGGATTGTGCGGTTTACGCTCGATCCCCGCGGCGTAAAACCGGGCGTGTATGAACTCGTGTTTTCCATGGAATTGCGCGATGCCAAAGAGCGGGTGTACCTCAATGGCAGGCAGACGTGGTCGCGTTTTATCCGAATTGACCCATAATATGCCCTATTCTTCATTACGGCGAATTCTTACCGCCAAGCCCATCATTCTCATGGAAGTGGCCGTACTTTTGTTTTTTGGGTGGAATCTGGGGGAAGAAATACTCAAGAAGCGCGCCATTGAAGGCGAGATAAAAAAACTCGAAACCGAAATCGGCAAGCTCGAGGCGGAAAAGGACGAACTCGGCGAACTTCTTGCGTACATCAAAACCGATGCGTTCGTAACAAGCGAGGCCCGCGAGAAACTCTCTTTGGTTCCGGAGGGCGAGCGCGTGCCCGTTATTCCGGATGCGG
>CAZBWF010000096.1:0-1014 GCA_964495675.1 uncultured Gammaproteobacteria bacterium | reverse complement strand
TGAGCGTTGCCGACAGCGCGGGCGGCGGAAATGTCGAGCGGTGGTGGAAGTACTTTTTTGACCACGAGGGAATGTGGATTGAATAAAAAATGTTGAATCGTTTGCACGTGCGATATAGTGCGCTCGGAGGAGGAATCATTGTTTTGACAGTGTTGCTTTTCGGCATTGGCATCTACAAATACCAGTGGCGCGGCGCTTTTGTTCGCGCCCTTGCGCACGCGGTTCCGTATCCTGCCGTGCTGGTTGACTGGGAACCGGTCCGCTATTGGACGTATCTTGATGATTTGGCTGCGCTTGAACACTATTGGGAAACCCAGCGCGGGAACGCCAATGTGTTTTTGGGCATTCCGGACCGGAACGAAATACGCGAGCGGCTCATGAACAAACTGATAGAGGAGCGAATTGTTTCGCAATCCGCCCGCGAGAAGGGAATTACGGTGTCGAACGATGAGGTTGGGGAGGAGTGGGGGCGGCTCCTCGCAAAGCCGGATGCGGAACGCGAGATTGAATCTTTTATTCTTGATGCGTACGGCTGGGACGAGAAGACCTTCAAAGAGCGCGTGTTGATTCCGTTTTTAATGCGGCGCAAGCTCGCAGGGAGTTTAGCCGCGGAGAGCGGCGCAAACGAGGAGGCGCTGGAAGCGCGCGCCGAGGAGCTGTATGCCCGTGTGCGCACATCAAGCGCGGATTTTGATACCCTCGCACAGGACCTTGGCTACTTTGGGCGCGGCACCTTTGAGCCCCAGCTTGAAGAAGCGATTTTTTTGCTGGAGATGGGGCAGATGAGCGAACCTATCCGCTCGAGTTCCGGCTACCATATTGTTCGCTTGGACGACAAGCTCACGGACGAGAGCGGCTTGGCGGTGCAGGCGGCAGCGCATCAGATTCTCGTGAAATCATTTGATTTTGAGGCATGGCTCGAAAGCAAGAAGCGGGAAGCGGCAATCTATCGGCTTGTTCAATAATGCAGTCAAACAACCGAGCCCCTCGCGAGGGGCTCGGTTGTTTCATAAA
>CAZBWF010000095.1:0-2330 GCA_964495675.1 uncultured Gammaproteobacteria bacterium | reverse complement strand
GTGGAAGAAGGGGGTATGCGGGCTTTCGTCGTGCCAGCCCTCGCAATCCTTGAAGCCCTCTTCGGCCGCTTTCCTGCCTTCAGCAACCGCGAGGGCGATGCCCTCGGGCGTGAGCAGGTTGTCCGTGCCTTTGGTCGAGTGGCGACGGTAGACCAGTTTCTTCGCCATTGGGAGACCTCCGTTGATGGCGTTTGAGATTTCCAGCCGTTATTTGGCTGATGAGTTGTTTTGCACTTTCTTTAGTCCAATCTGTGGCCTATAAAGCGCCAAATTGGGCTAAAGAAAGGCATAAAAAGAGCTTATTTGTAATATATAATTATAGCATATCTAGTAATTTTAGTCAAGTTTAATTAAAAAAAGCGGTAGCCGAGGGCTACCGCTAGGGGTGGACGACCGTGCAGAGCGCGGAGATTCACATTCCCTCCTGCTTGAGGAGCGCAATCTCTCCATCCTCCTTGATGGTAAAGCCCTCGGCTTCGCCGAGCATCAGCTCGAGGAGCACATCCTCGGCTTTTTCTTGGTCAGGAGCCAGCATGAGGCCGATTGCCTGGACGATGATGTTCCCGGCTACAATCAGCACCTCTGCCGCGTTCGTTTCATTAGCGGCCGCTTGGATTGCGAGTGCGGCTTCGAGTGCGAAATCCCGCATGAGTATGGGGTTCTCATCACGGAACTTCCGGAGCGGCACTTCGCCGAGCCGCGTGCGCAGGGCGATGAGCGCTTGGCCTTGGCCTCGGACCGGCGTGCTCGCGGCATTGAGTTCCGGCAGTTCCCGGATTTCGATTTCCGGGTCCAGACCGGCGGCAAACGAAGCCGTGATTCTGGCCGCGCTCGTAGGTTCGATCAGTATCGCAGAAAACTCCCTGTCAGCGAGCGAGGCCCCCATGTTCACGGCTTGCTCAATCCCCTTATCCGACAGTTCTGTGCCCTGGCCATCGGCCTGTGCGGGCGTAAGGAACGTATACGTTGCCACGTCGAACCTCCTTTGTTTTGGATTTTGGTTTACAGATCCAACAACTCCAGTCCGGTTTCCGCATCCTTCACTCGTCCAACCGATTCCTCTCCCGCAATTAAGTGAATTTCACAGGCCCCGCTGATGTGCATGCGGGAGAGGTGGCCGGCAAACGTTTCGAATGTAGTGTTGGCAATGGTCGCGTGGATGTGCACTTTTTTATCCGTAATAATACCCGTCAGATTAGCGACCTCGTGCTCGCCCGTGAACGTGCGCCGGGAGTACTCTTTCGTTTCCACGCGGTAGTGCGACAATTCGATCTCATCCGCCGCGCCAATGCCGTGAAACGAGCCAGAGAAGATACTATGCTCTTGGCAGAATTTTGTCAATTCGGCAAGCACTTCCTCTCCGCGGCTTATGCGGATGAGATAGTGCTGTTTTGGCGTAATTAATTTTGATTTCATACTCCCCAACCCTCACCCTTACCCTCTCCCTTGAAGGGAGAGGGGACTATTAAACTAATTCCCAATTGGCGTCCGCGGTAAGCGTATCATACCTGTCAAAATCTTTCGATTTGGCATGATAGTACCCGGCTGCGGCAATCATAGCCGCGTTGTCCATACAGTATTTGGGTTCTGGAATCAGGAAGCGGATGTTTTTCGGCAGGAGCGTTGCCAGCGTGGTTCGCAGTTTCAGGTTTGCGGCGACGCCGCCCGCGAGAATGAATGTTTTTGGTTTGTGTCGGATGACGGCCTTAAGCGATTTGCCTGCGAGCACGTCAATAATTGCCTGCTCAATGGAGGCGCAGAGGTCATGTTTGGCAGAGGCGTTCTGCGCAACGCCTCTGCCAATGCTTTCAATCGTCAGCCGAATCGCGTTTTTGAGTCCCGAAAAGCTGAATTCAAAATCATCGCGTTCGAGCATGGGCCGCGGAAGTTTGAACGCGCTCGGATTGCCGCGCTCCGCATATTTTGAAATTGTCGGCCCTCCGGGGTAGGGGAGGCCGAGCATGTTCGCGGCCTTGTCGAATGCCTCGCCGGCCGCATCGTCCCGCGTGCGGCCGAGGAGTTTGTACGAGCCGTGCGTTTTTATGAGAATCAGTTCGGTGTGCCCGCCGGAGACAATGAGTGCGATGGCAGGAAATGTCATTCGAGGAAAGGTCACGCGACCACCCCCTAACCCCCGCCTTAGGCAAGCAGGGGGACCTGCTGCTCGCCTTTTTTCACGGCATGACCCCCAAACTGGCCGCGCAGGGCCGAGACAACCTGGCCTGTGTAGCTTGGGTTTCCTTTGGATTGCGTTCGAAACTCCATGGCCGCCTCAATCACCGGAATCGGAATGCCGAACTCATGAGATCGGAAGAGCACACGTCTGAACC
>CAZBWF010000094.1:0-2349 GCA_964495675.1 uncultured Gammaproteobacteria bacterium | reverse complement strand
CCGGGCTTAAAGCGCATCAAAAGCCCTTTTTGATGCCAAAATTGGCCGACTTTGTCTAGTGTTGTATTTGGTTGATTTTTGGTACACTAATTAGCCCACGAGGGAGGAGCCCCCTTTTTTCTTTACCAAACTTCCAGACATCCAAACTACCAAACCACCATAGTTATGACCCTCCCGTACCAAAAAATAAAGGACATGATTTTCGGGGCTAATCCCATGGTTTTCGCACAGAGGGAGACCCGGGAAACCCAAATCGAGCCCGCCTCGCTGGATTTGCCGCTGGGCAGCCGCGTGTACCTAACGAGCTCGAGTTTCCTGCCAAAGTCCAACGAGCGCATTGCGGATATCCTCATGGAGCGCACGCTCTATGATTTTGAGCTCAAGCCCGGCACCATTCTGGAACCGAACTCATCCTACATTATTCCGCTTTCAGAGTATCTGGATTTGGCGCCCGGCATCCACGGCTATGCCAATCCCAAGTCGTCCATCGGCCGTGTGGGCTTGTTCGTGCGCTTGCTTGCGGACGGCACGCCGCGGTTTGATTATATTCCGCCGGGCTATAAAGGTCAGCTGTATCTGGAGGTGATTCCGCTCGACTTTGTGATTAAGATTTATCCGGGCCTCGCCGCGAACCAGGTGCGGTTCCGCACTGAAGGCCGTTTCCGCGCGCGTGAGAGCGATTTGCGGCTCGCGCACGCCAAGCATGGAATCTTGTTTGACCAGAGCGGCACGCCCATGATGCAGAACCACATCAGCGTAAATGAGGGCGGGCTCATGCTCACTATTGATCTGGACAGCCGCGACACCATCGGCTACCGCGCGAAGCACGACACCATCCACGCCATTGACCTTGCCAAAGTGGGGGAGCACGAGCCCGCTGATTTTTGGGAGCCCATCCATAAGCCCGCGAGCGGGGAGCTCATTTTGGTGCCGAACAACTTCTATCTACTCGCGAGCCGCGAGCGCGTGAGCTTTCCGCCGGAGTTTGCCGGGGAAATGGCTTCCTACGACCCTTCGAGCGGGGAGATGCGCTCGCACTATGCCGGGTTTTTTGACCCGGGGTTCGGGTTCGGGAAATCGGGCGAGGGCGCGGGCACCACGGCCGTGTTGGAGGTGCGCGCGCACAACGTGCCGTTCCGTTTAACGCGCGGGCAGGTCATCTGCAAAATGATGTACGAGAGAATGAGCGAAATTCCGGAGGAGCTCTACGGCGGCGGCATCGGCTCCACCTATACCGGCATCGGGCCGAAGTTATCCAAATATTTTAGGCAGACATGGCAGTAAACCCGACTGTCATTGCGAGGGAGCGTACTCGCGACCGAGGCAATCCCGTGAATACAGAAACGTTGCATATAAATAAGAATATAATCGACGGTTCATAGGTGACGGGATTGCCTCGTCGTTCGCGAGTACATTCACTCCTCGCAATGACATCAAAATATGAATGTACGAATAAAAAGAGTAGATACAACATTACCATTACCACAGTATGAGACCCCCGGCGCGGTTGCATTTGATTTTGTGGCGCGGGAGAGCGTGGAAATCCTCGCCCACAACATGGGGCGCGTGCCATCCAACGTGGTTGTTGAGATCCCCAAGGGCTACATGCTCTGGGTAACGGACCGCTCCAGCACGCTCAAGAAAAAGGGTCTGCTCATTACCGAGGGCGTGATTGATCAGGACTACTGCGGGGATGCTGACGAGATTCTTTTGCAGTTCTACAACCCGACTGACGTGCGCATAACCGTGGAGCGCGGGGAGCGCTTGGCGCAGGGTGTTTTTTTGCCGGTTGGGATTGCGGAATGGGAGGAGGTGGAGAGCATGGGAAACAAGAGCAGGGGGGGGTTTGGAAGCACGGACGCGCTTAGCGCGGGCAAACTGATTGTTCTCTACGGCATTAATAATCTCGGGAAATCAACACAGGCCAAGCTTTTGGTTGACCGCTTGCAAAAAGAGGGGCGCAAGGCCGAATATGTGAAGTATCTGGTGTATGATATTGAGCCGAGCGGCCCGAGGATAAATGAATATTTACGGAGCGGCAACCCGTATCGGTTATGGCCGCGCGAGTCCCAATTGCTCGCCGCGCTCAATAAGTACCACTACCAGCCCACTCTGGAAGAGAAGCTCAATGCGGGGACATGGGTTGTTGCGGAGGATTACTCGGGAACTGGCATTGCGTGGGGAATGGGGGCCGGAGTGGATAAGGCATTTCTTGAGCGTATCCATGCAGGCATCCGAAAAGAAGATATTGCTTTTTTGTTTGATGGTGAACGGTTTCTTGATGCGTCAGAAAAAAATCATGAGCATGAAGCAAATCATGCGCTCATCAGCAAGGTTCGAGCCATACAT
>CAZBWF010000093.1:2094-2369 GCA_964495675.1 uncultured Gammaproteobacteria bacterium | reverse complement strand
GGGGCGAGATCATAAACCCGGAGGCAACGGATGATGGCCGCGGGGCCTCGGGCTGGATCAAGCGCCGCCGCGCCGAAGGCGGTGATGAACTCACCAAGGCCTACGGCGAAATCATCGCCAACCTCCTGCAATCGCTCTAAGCAACGTCCTTTCAAACATTCAAACCCCGCCCGCAGCTGGACACTGTGGGCGTTTTTCTTTTTATTTGACAAAACCCCGCCCCTCGGCTATACCGAAAGCAGACCTTTTCACCGAAAGGCGGGTACCATGTTCGT
>CAZBWF010000093.1:0-2084 GCA_964495675.1 uncultured Gammaproteobacteria bacterium | reverse complement strand
GCTCACTCTCCTTGCGGTTTGCGAGGCGGAGGCGCGCGGGTGGTGGCGCCAAAACAGCATCCAGGTTTCCTACTGGGGCGCGCCCTTCGCGGCTCCTAACTTCCGCGAGTGGCTCAAACAGAAAACACAAGCACGCCACGAGGAGGAGGTGCTGGATGTTTCAGTGCGCTGGATGACCAACGCAACCCTCGCGCGCTACACCTACTCCGACACCACGTTCACCCTGTTCTGGGGGCCGTACCTCTCGCACGTAACATGGACATCCACCGTGTACTTTAAGGACGGGCTCTCTGCCACGCACTCTGTTCCGAACTCCGGCTCCTACACCGCGTTTGGAGCTTCCGGAGGCCGGCAATTCTGGCTCACCCAGCCACTCTTCTATATCACGTGCACTGCCGGAGCAAACGTAAAACGCGGCAATGGCTGGACTGGCTGGGGCTGCCACGCGGGAGTTTCACTCTCGCGGTGGCTCATCAAGAATCTCTCGCTCGGTCTCTATGGCGGCCTTGAAACTGGCACCTTCGGCTTTGCGCCGAGCGTCTACCTCGGCTTTTCGCACCGGTTCTCCCGAAGCAACTAAGCGGGAGACGGGCACAAGCCCACCCTACGCAACACAACGGCCTGTCGAGAACTCCTCGGCGGGCCGTTTTTCTATCCCCAAAATTTTATGCTGTACACGAAGTACATGGCATAGCCCGCAAGGAGCAGTCCCCCCTCCAAACGCGAGAGCTTATGGCTCGATTTGAAAAGGATGGAAACGAGAATCGTAAAAAAGATGAACATGGGAAAATCAAAAATCAAAAGATCTGGATGAATCTTGAGCGGATTGATGAGCGCGGCAATGCCCACCACAAGATGGATGTTCATCACGTTGGAGCCGATGACATTGCCGATGGAGAGCGAATGCTGGTGCCGCGCGGCCGCCATGATTCCGATGACGAGCTCCGGAATGGAGGCGCCGAAGGCAATGACGAGAATGCCCACTAAGAGCTCTGAAATAGTATACTCAAGCGCAAACGCGAGCGATGAATCCACAAAGAGCTTTGCGCCGATGATGATGAGAATGAGGCCAAGCGCGATTTTGCTCCATGAGCGGCCTGTTTGGAGCGCTCCTTCCCGCCGCTCGCGGTGCCGCGCCTTTCCCAAATTCGCAAGCATCTCTTTTTGCGAAACGCGGATGGAAAACCACTGGAACGCAATGCCGAGCAGAATGAGGATAATCGCGTCCCCGCGGCTGATGGAGAGATCAAACGCAAGAAAAAAAATGAGCACCGAGGCGAGCATGAGCCACGGAAACTCGTGCTTGAGCGTGGATGATTGCACCGCAATGGGCGAAATGAGCGCCGCCAAGCCGAACACCAGCCCGATTTTTAAAATGGAGGAGCCAAGCGCATTGCCGATGATGAGGTCATTCGCATGCGCGAGCGAGGAGGTAATGCCAATGGAGAGCTCGGGCATAATGCCGCCCAAGGCCACCACCGAGAGGCCCACCACCACCGTGGAAACGCCCATCTTGGCCGCGAGCGCGGATGCGTTGTCAATCAAAAGATCCGCTCCCTTAAAAAGCGCAACAACGCCGACTATGAGCAGCAGAACAAGCCAAAATAGCATGGTTTTATTTTACCTCAACAGTGCCCCCATGGTGCGCATCCTCATGCGCTTCGTGGCGCTCTTCGTGCACGAGGAGGAAATCGAGATGGATGCCGCCCCACTTTTTTGCCGTCAAGTTATAGAACCAAGCAACAAAAGCGCCAAGCACCGCGCCGCCGGCCGCGGCGAGAATAATGCCGACGAGCGCAGAGAGCGCGCTCTCGCCCAAGCTCAACTCGCCCGAGCTGGTAGCAATGGAAACAATAGAGAATACAAGGTACATCAAGGCAAGCACCACGGAGAGCACGCGCATGAGCGAGCCCGCGGAAATGTGTTTGAGTTCGTACATAGTTTTATTTATCTAAATGCGACGTTGTATTTTTTCTGTAAAGTTTTCTTCAACCGCTCCAGTATATCGTCAACTTCGCGTGCCTCCAATGTTCTGTCGGTCGAGCCGAAGGTGAGGCGGAACGCCAAGCTCGTACCCTCACCGA
>CAZBWF010000092.1:0-2471 GCA_964495675.1 uncultured Gammaproteobacteria bacterium | reverse complement strand
TATATCAACTTCGACACTTCTATTGCTGTGCCCCGTACAATCACCCACGGGGAGCTGTACGGGGCTGTGCCGCTGTTGTCTATCGTATTAGTGACGCTGTGCATCCAGAATACAACTATGAGCTGACGTGGGCAACAGAAGTAGGTACAGCAGTCGAAGTTGTATTACTGGGCATGCCTGTATTCTAGCGCACCGCCGGCAAAAAACAACGTTACAGAAGAGTGCTTTTATGGTACTATACACATCAAAATCAACCGCATGTTTGAGCTACTGCAAAATTGGCTCCTCGCATTTGTTGCGGGCCCGGGAGGGTACGTGGGGCTCTTTCTCTCGGGTGCGCTCGCCACGACACTCATTCCTCTTTCACCGGAGGTCATCGCCCTCGGTGCGTGGAGCGTGGGCATGCCCGTGGTTCCGGTTATTGTTGTGCTTGTCGTTGGAAATTACGCCGGAAACGCACTCAACTACGCAATCGCCTACTTTGGGCGTGCGTGGGTTATGGAAACGTATTTTCCGCGCCACCAGCACCGGCTCATGCGCGCGGAGCGTCTGTTTGAACGGTACGGCCCCGCGGTTCTGCTCTTTTCCTGGCTCCCCATTGTCGGAGACCCGCTCACCTTTATCCCGGGAATCGTACACTACAGCTTCACCAAGTTTACCTTGTATGTCTTAGTCAGCAAGGTAGTGCTTTATGCGGGCCTCTGGTATCTCGCGGGCCAATATGTTGCCTGATTCAAGAATCGCCCTTCTTGAGCGATTTGGCGAGCGCAATCATTCTGCCCTGTATCTCCAGTGCAATCTCGTCCGCAGCCATAATGGCCGCCCGCCATTCATTCAGGGGTTCGAACCGCTTCTCAACTAACGCGACAAGTGATTCGCGCACGCGGCGCAAGAATGCCATGGCGAGCGTGTACCCCTGCAAACTCACCTCGATTTCAACTTCGTCGAACTCGGCATCTCCTGTCTCGTCGCTTGAGGAAGAAGCGTACACGATTTTGGCGGGCACAAGAAATATGTTCACCAGCACGCGGAAGAGATCCGGATCTTTCCGCGCCTTCTCGTCGTACAACTTGTTGCCCACCTTGAAGAGCCGATGCGCCCACTTATTGGCGCGCTGATACAGTTCATCGTCCTCCCACACGAGCTCCAGGTCGTCGACCGGCTCTTCCACCGCCTCTTCCTCATCGCCCCAAAACTCCTCCTGCCACCATCCGGAAATCTCCTCATGCTCGCCAGCGTGTTCCTCGAGCATGTCCTGAATTTCGTGCATGCGCTCTTCAAGGCGCTCAATCATGATATCTGGATTGTCGAGGGCGGCGCTGTAGGCCTCAAAATCCTCTTCAAACGTTTTCTGCATGGCCCGGTCGCTCTCAAAAATGGTGCGCCGCTGCTCGCGCAAAATCTCTTCCTCGTGCGGCAGGCGCGGCACGCTCTCGCGCTCGCGCGGAGCCGCATCGTCAATCCGCTCCATAGAAAACACGTAGGGGTTATCCCGCATGCCCTTAAAATCACGGAGCAGTTTTTCGGTGTGCTTGCGCGAGAATCCCATAGAAAGAAAAGATTAGATTCAGTATACCACCCTCCCTACTTCAATGAAACGTCGTAGAGGATTTCTTCCAGCCGGCGCAAATTCCGGCGGGCCTCGTCGCGCTTTGAGCGCAACCTGCCCCGAAGGTTCATGGAGAGCAGAACGCCAAACAGCTCCTCGGTGGCATCGCGGTACTGCTTGATTCTTGCATAGTTGCCGCGCGTAACCTCCAATGTTGCCGCGCGCACCAGCTCACCCGTTAAATCCGCGAGTGCGGCGAGTTCCTCGTCCGCCTCCGTGGAAAACCCATGCCGCTGGGGCAGGGGCTTTTTTTGCATCACATGCAGGAGGTAGCGCGCTTCCAAAAACTCCTCAATCGCGGCCGAGAGCGTTGCCTCGCCCCTAAGCCCCGCCTTTTCCGCGGACTTCACGAGCTTGGCGAGCGTGCGTTCGGTTTGGTTGAGATTTTTAGAAACCGCATCTACCTCTCCGCGGTGGAGCGAAAAAATGGCGTGCTTTGCCTCGCGGATGAGCCCGCTGGTCTCTCGGATGATTTTAGAACGTTCCAAATCCGCCTGTTCAATCTGGCTCTTAAGTTTCTTGACGAATGCGGCAGTAATCATATAGAGCACTATACCACCCTGCGCCCCCAAAGAGCAACCACTGGCCAAAAAAGCAAAAGTGCCTTACTATACGAGCTATGTCATTCGCAATCGGCATTGTCGGCCTCCCGAACGTGGGCAAATCCACCCTGTTCCGCGCGCTCACCAAAAAACAGGTCCCTGCTGAAAATTTTCCGTTCTGCACCATAGACCCCAACGTGGGCGTGGTTGCCGTGCCTGATGAGCGATTGGAGAAGTTGGCCGCCATTTCGAAATCCGAAAAAATTATTCCAACCACCATAGAATTTGTGGACATTGCTGGGCTCGTAAAAGGCGCGCAC
>CAZBWF010000091.1:0-2473 GCA_964495675.1 uncultured Gammaproteobacteria bacterium | reverse complement strand
TGATTTGAAATCGGCTGCGCGCCACCGCGTGCCAATTTCCAACACGCCTGGAAATTTGGCAGGTGCGGTTGCGGAACACGCCATGGCTCTTATTCTAAATGTCGCAAAGCGCGTGCTCGAGGGCGATCGGTACCTCCGCGCCGGCAACTATACGGCATGGGACCCGCTTCTCTTGGTCGGCAACGATGTGCGCGGCAGAGTGTTGGGCATTGTGGGGACCGGCAGAATCGGGGGCGCGCTTGCCGCCATTGCGACTCGGGGCTTTGGCATGCGGGTCATCTACTACGACGTCATCCGCAACAAGGATATCGAGCAAGAGTTTGGAGCCAAGAAAGTTGGCCTTCGCGAACTCCTCAAGAGCGCGGATTATGTTTCTCTTCATGTCCCGCTCCTGCCCTCGACGCGCCACCTCATCGGCAATAAAGAGCTTGCGTCCATGAAGCCGACCGCATATCTCATCAATACCTCCCGCGGGCCTGTGGTGGATGAAAAAGCCCTCGTTTCGGCCATTAAAGCCAAAAAAATCGCGGGCGCGGGGCTGGATGTATTCGAGAACGAGCCAAAGCTCACCCCGGGGCTCGTGGGCCTCCAGAACGTGGTTCTAACGCCCCATATTGCTTCGGCAACGGTTGCGGCCCGGCGCGAAATGGGGGAAATTGCGGCGCAGAACGTGCTGGACGTGCTTATCCGCGGCAAGCGGCCGAGGAATGAGGTGAAGTGATGTTTCTGCATTTGTATCTGCCAAATCCGATTGCGTTTTCAGTCGGTCCCCTCGCGGTCCATTGGTACGGTCTTTTTCTGGCTCTCGGAATTATTGCCGGGTATCTCTTGGTCTCGCGCCTGGCGCCGCGAACCAGCATCACGCCCGAACGCGCCACGGCCCTCTATCTCAACACGCTCATTTGGGGGTTTGTCGGCGCCAGGGTTTGGCACGTGTTCATGGAATGGCCGTTCTACCGCGAGCACCTTGCGGCAATTCCCGCAGTGTGGAGCGGCGGGCTTGCCATCCACGGCGCGCTCCTTGCTGGAGTTCTGACGCTCATCTACTACGCCCGGCGCCGCAGGGAAGATTTTTGGAAGTTCGCGGATCTTTTTGCTCTGCCGCTCATCCTGGGACAGGCAATCGGCAGGTGGGGGAATTACTTCAACCAAGAGCTTTTCGGTGCGCCGACAAGCCAATCGTGGGGCATTCCGATTGAGGTTGCAAACCGGCCCGCGGAATTCCTCCAGTACGAATTTTTCCACCCGGCATTTCTGTATGAGTCGCTTTGGAATGCGGCAGTGTTCGCGGCCTTGCTTTTTGTTTTTAGAAAACTCCACACCCCCCCTAGCCCCCCCTCGGAGAGGGGGGGGAGTCATAGAGATGGCCTTGTCTTTTGGCTGTATGTGTCGCTCTATTCCCTCGGCCGCGCCGGAACCGAGTTGTTGCGCCTTGACCCAATGCCCATGATTTTTGGGATGCGGTTGGCGTTTATCGGAAGCTTGGCACTTGTCGCGGCCGGAGGAGTGATGATTTTTAGAGTCCTTCGCCGCGCAGCATAATCAGAAGGGACTTCCACAAAATGGCCGCATCGCGCAACACTATGCGGAGGCCATTTTTGTTTTTTACGAACGTGATATAATCGTCATCCAGCTTGTGCTCGCCGCCGTATGCTCCGGCGTCGCGTTTGTGGATTTGCACCGGGCCCGTGAGTCCGGCTTGCATGATTTTTTTCCGATAGATTCCGCGCTCTATTTCTTCCTGATAATCAACCGGATTCCACGGCCGCGGCCCCACCATGCTCATATCGCCCGCGAGCACCGAGAGGAGCTGGGGCGCTTCGTCAAGATAGAATTTTTTAATGATGGCGCCTGCGCGGGTAAGATTCTCCGGGTTGCGCTCGAGCGGCTTGGTGTGCACAACCTCGCCGCGGGCTCTGATTGATTCATACGCGCTGCGTTTGAAGATGCGGAATTTTCGCAGGGTAAAGGGGCAAGCCCGCGATATGCGCGTTTCAGTGTAAAAAATCGGCCCGCGGGATGTGCGGACAAAAAGGCCCTCAAGCACCATCACGATAACAGCCGCAAGGAGGATGGGGGAGAGGATAATGAGTGACGCGAGAGAGGCGGCGATGTCGAAAAGCCGCTTCGCCAGCGGCGTGGGGATTGGGGTGTCGTGCATATATACTGGCGGAAGGGGTGGGATTCGAACCCACGAGGACCTTGCGGCCCTAACGGTTTTCAAGACCGTCGCTTTCGACCACTCAGCCACCCTTCCACGCATACTGACAAGGATTACCGTAGCATTTTAATGCCTTTTTGTCTAACGTGTGCTATTGATTTTCTAGGTATTTTTGGTATACTACTTTTGTTTTACGCGGGGGCGTAGCTCAGTTGGTTAGAGCGCCTGCCTGTCACGCAGGAGGTCGCGGGTTCGAGTCCCGTCAGCCCCGCATAATACAAAAACATCGCCAAGTGCGGTGTTTTTGTATTA
>CAZBWF010000090.1:0-2486 GCA_964495675.1 uncultured Gammaproteobacteria bacterium | reverse complement strand
TGGCGGATGATGACCAGTCCATTTACCGGTTCCGCGGGGCAAGCATGTCCAATGTGCTCCAGTTTTCAAAGGATTATCCGAATGCGGCAACGGTTTCGCTCGTGCGAAACTATAGGAGCGGGCAGGAGATTCTGGACGCGGCCTATAGTTTTATACAGTTAAATAATCCAAATCGGTTGGAGGCCACTGTCATTGCGAGGGAGGGTACTCCCGACCGCGGCAATCCTAACAGTGCGCAGGGGCTCGTAATCAGCAGTGGAGAAGTCCAACGCGACGTTAAGATTGCTTCGCCTCGTAGTAACGGGACTCGCAATGACAAAGGAGCCCATCCGTTCGTAATCAATAAAAAATTAATTGCTCAAACTAAAGAAAAGGCGTCAATTATTCATTTGCACGCAAAAAGCGGGCACGACGAGGCGCGGGTGGTGGCCGAGACCATTTTGGAGTTGAAAGAAAAAGACAAAGAAGCCACGTGGAATGATTTTGCGGTGCTCGTGCGCGCCAACAGCCAGGCGCAGTTGTTTGAGGACGCGCTCTCGGCATCCAACATTCCGCATCAAAATTATTCGGCCGAAGGATTGTTCCGCACCACCTTGGTTGCGAATATCTTGGCGTTTTTTGATTTGCTGGACGACTACCACGAATCCCGCGCCGTGTTCCGGCTTTTGAATCTTCCGTTCCTCGGCATTCCGGCCGAGGAGATTATCAAACTCACGCACTATGCGGATAAAAAGCGGGTTCCGCTTTGGAATGTTATCCGCGAGCCACAGCGCGCCGGCGTTTCGGATGAGGCCGCGCTTGCCGAAATTGGGCGCTTGCGGACATGGGTTGAGAAATACGCAGAGCGTGCCAAGAACGAAAAGCCGACCCAGATTTTGTTGGCATGGCTGAAAGAGGAGGGATACTTAGAATATCTTGATAAGCTCTCCGAGGAGGAGCGGCTCTCCCAGTACCGCCTGCTTCGGCATTTTTGGGAGCATATAAAAGAACTGGAAGCCGCCCTTGGCGATGCGCGCGTGAAAGGCGTGCTCGCGGCAATCCGCGACGAGCAGGAGAGCGGAAGCGAGGGTACATTGCCGTTTGATAGCGAGGCAGGGCCGGAAATGGCAAAAGTCATGACCATCCACAGCGCCAAGGGGTTGGAGTTCAAGTATGTGTTTGTCACAAACCTTGTTGACCGCCGTTTTCCGACTGTGGAGCGCAGGGAGCCAATCGAGATTCCAGACGCGCTGGTGAAGGAGATTGTGCCAGAGGGGGATACGCATGTGGAAGAAGAGCGGCGCTTGTTTTATGTGGCAGCCACGCGCGCCAAGCGCGGCCTGTTTTTCACGTCTGCCGAATCGTACGGGGGTACGCAAAAGAAAAAGTTCTCGCGTTTTTTGCACGAACTGGCCGGCAGCCACGAGGCGTTCAAGCTCTCGGGCGAGGCGCTTGCGATCCGGCCGGACGCCTTCTTGCCTAAAACTTCACGGGCTTCACGGGAATCCTTCAAGCTGCCCATCCCCAAGCGATTTTCATTCACCCAACTCAAGATTTTTGATGCTGACCCGTTTGAATATAAATTGCAGTTTATCTACAAAGTGCCTTTGGCCGGCAAGTACGTGTTCAGCTATGGCGGAACCATCCACACCACGCTCCAGCGTTTTTTTCAGATGGTTTCCGAGCGGAGCCGGAGCACGCAGGCGGATTTGTTCAGCAGTGTCATTGCGAGGGAGGGTACTCCCGACCGCGGCAATCCTAACAGTGCACAAGGGCTCGTAATCAGCAATGGGGGAGTCCAACCCGACGTTAGGATTGCTTCGTCGTCTCGCAGTAGCGTGACTTCTCGCAATGACATAGGAGTTACACTTGATGAGCTATTAGAGCTCTACGAGGACTCGTGGCTCGACGACTGGTACGAGAGTACTGCGCAGAAAGAAAAGTACCGCAAGCAAGGCAGGAGCCGGCTCAAGGATTTTTATGAGCACTTGATTGCATCCGGCGCACCCAAGATAAAAGCGCTGGAGCGGCCATTTAATCTTAAAGTAGGGGAGTACACGCTGGTGGGCCGGATGGACCGCGTGGACCAACTCGCGGACGGCAGTATCCGCATTGTGGACTACAAAACCGGCTCGCCCAAGCAGAAATTGGATACGGATGACAAGCGCCAGCTCCTCATCTACCAGCTTGCCGCAGAGGAGGTGTTCAGAGAAAAGGTGAGCGAGCTGGCCTACCACTACATTGACGCGGAAAACATCAAGCATGGCGAAAACCAGGTGTCATTTGTCGGAACCGAGAAAGAAAAGCAGGAGGTTAAGGATTGGGTGTTGGATGTCATCACGCGCATCCATGAGAGCGATTTTGCGCCCGCCCAAGACCGGCACTTTGTTTCCGAGGATGTGGAGTACCTGCGGGATTTGGCAGAAGCGGGTATTATTTAGTATACTAAGGCCATGCAAAACAAAAATGCTCTCATCGGCATGGCCGTTACAACCCTCATTTTTGCG
>CAZBWF010000089.1:0-2561 GCA_964495675.1 uncultured Gammaproteobacteria bacterium | reverse complement strand
GATGCCGCCCACGCCCATGATGGCAAACCCGTACGGAACGCGCTTGCGGATGTAGCGGACAATCTCCAGCGCGCGCTTGCGGAGCGGCGGGCCGGAAAGGCCGCCCTCTTCGTTGATGTCCGTAGTGATGCCCTCGCGGCTTACTGTGGTGTTCACCGCGATGATGCCGTCAACGCCGCACTCTTTGCACACCGCGATGATATCGTCAATCTCTTCCCATGAAAGGTCCGGGGAAATCTTGACGAAGATGGGCTTGGGACCCATGCCGAAACGGGCCGCTTCTTGCCGGGCCGCATCGCGCACCGCGCGCACCAATGCGCCCAGATAGCGCCTGTCCTGCAGGCGGCGCAATTCCGGCGTGTTGGGCGAACTCACGTTGATAACGAAGTAGTCGCCGCACATGTAAAGAGCGGCAATGGAGTGGCAATAGTCCTTTGCCGCATCCTCAAACGGCGTTGCCAGTGACTTGCCCAAATTGATGCCAATGGGAACACGCACCGAGGGCGCGAGGCAAATGTTCTCCGCGCCCGCATCAGCGCCCGGGTTGTTGAACCCCATGCGGTTGATAAGCGCGCGGTCCGCCACGAGCCGAAACACGCGCGGTTGGGGCTTGCCGGGCTGGGCGTGTTGCGTAAACCCGCCGAGCTCAACCCCACAAAACCCGAATGCGGCAAGCGCCGGAAATACGGTTCCGTGCTTGTCAAACCCGGCGGCCAAACCCATGGGTGTGCGGAATTGCAATCCGCACACATTTTGGGAAAGCCGCTTGCCGCGCACCATCCCGAGCATAGAAACGAGAGCGCGCGCGAGAAAATTCGCGCTCACCCACGCGAGGCGCGCAAGCGCCCACTCGTGGGCCATTTCCGCGTTCACCTTCGACTTCTCGAAAAGGCGCGGCCGCACTCGCTCTCGGTAGAACCGGTTGATGGCTCGGACGATTGCATACTGCAGGCACTGCCACAGTGTAAGCCCTCTCATGCGTACCTCTCTTGTTAAAGGTCAAAGATAAAGCCCGCCGAGTCGGCGGGCCCTCCGTTATCTATGTAACGCTACTCAAACCTTATAACGATTGCGACCAAAAAGCAACCTCGCCCAAAAAGGACGAAGTTTGTTATCAATGCCGGGAGCGGGACTCGAACCCACAAGCCTTTTGGGCACGACATCTTAAGTGTCGCGTGTATACCAATTCCACCATCCCGGCACGTCAGAGTCGGGTATCGGGTTCCGTGTCTCCCGAGAGTACCCGGAAGCCACTTCACCCTCTGCCCGCCTCTTCCTCTTAAATTTCCGCTTAACCTCGAGTACGAGGCCCAAGCGGAAATTTATAACAATATTCAATGCAACTGTACCCCAAACAAACCAACGAATCAAGCATAAACAAAAACATTCCACGAGAGTGGAATGTTTTTGGAGCGAGTAACGGGAGTCGGACCCGTGTCTCCACCTTGGCAAGGTGGCATAATACCGTTATACGATACCCGCGCGGCGTCAGCCGCGTGCTTCAGCTTCCGTATTCGGGCTCTGCCCGAATACTTCAGCTTCCACCCGCGTCTTCCTTTCATTTTTTCGCTTAACTTCGAGTACGAAGCCCAAGCGAAAAAATGCAAATATATACTATCAAATCAACCTGTTTTGTAAAGGCGCGTTATCGGGAACCTCAAGCACCTTTTCACGCGCGGTTTCGCCACGGACGATGCTGATGCTGGATTTTGAAACGCCCCAGGCATCTGATAAAAAATCAATAAGCGCGGCGTTGGCCTTGCCGTCAACAGGCGGCGCGGCAAGCCGCACGCGCAACACGCCATCTTTCCATCCGACAATCTTGTTCTCTTTTGCGCGGGGCGTAACCTTAACAACAAGTTGCATGCTGGTATACTACCGCACCTTGCCCGCACGGACAAATAAAAGAGGGCCGAGCACTTGTGGTGGTGCACGGCCCCTTTGGGCGACGCGGCGTGAGCCGGGGACACGACACGTCGCTTGAGTGAGGCGGGTGCCGGAGAGGGGTGGGGGGAGGCACCAACACCCGCCAAAGAGCAAGAAGCCAATGGTACCGCACAATGCGCCGTGCGTCAAGCGGCGTTCTTTGTGCGCACCTTTTCGGCAAGCCGCTCAAAAATCTTTCTGCTCGTGAGCATGTTGCGGATGTGCTCGCGGTATTCGCGCCGCTCAAACTGCGCCGCCATCTCGGGCCGGCTCTGGTATGCCTTTTTGTGCGCGGCAATCTCCCGCTCTACATCTCCCTCATCCACACTCACCTGCTCCGTCTGGCCGAACGCGCGGCCCACCATGCTCACCTTGAGCCGGTGCTCTGCGGCTGGCCGAAACTCTTTTTCCAAATCCGCCCTGCTCTTTTTAATGCTGGCAAGGTAGTCATCCATCTTTCCCCCGCGCTGGACAATGCTCTCTTCAAGCTCGTGGAGCATTGTGCGCGTCTCGTCGGCAATCATCCGCTCCGAGAGCTCGCCCACGGTCGAAATCTTCACGAGTTCGTCCATAGCCGCCATTTCAAACCGTTCCCGCTCCTCGCGCTCTTTTTCAAATTGCAGATTCTCCCGAAT
>CAZBWF010000088.1:0-2629 GCA_964495675.1 uncultured Gammaproteobacteria bacterium | reverse complement strand
TACTGTATAATCTTATCCACCAACCCATACGCCAACGCCTCCTCGGCTGACATGAAGAAGTCGCGGTCAGTGTCCTTTTCGATTTTGGCAAGCTCCTGACCCGTGTGCTTGGCGAGGATGCTGTTGAGGCGCGCGTGGAGCCGCAAAATGTGTTCGGCGCGGATTTTGATGTCAGCGGCCTGGCCCTCGGCCCCGCCCATGACCTGGTGGAGCATCACCTCCGCATTTGGGAGCGCAAACCGCTTTCCCCTGGCTCCAGAGGCGAGCAGGGTCGCTGCCATGGAAGCGGCCGTGCCAATGCAGATGGTAGAAACATCGGATTTCACATACTGCATAGTATCATAGATGGCAAGACCCGAAGTTACCATGCCACCCGGGGAGTTAATGTAGAGTTTGATGTCTTTCTCCTGCGATTCGCTGTCCAAAAATAAAAGCTGGGCAATGACGGTATTCGCAACGCCATCGTCTATCGGCGAGCCCAAAAAAATGATGCGTTCTTTCAGGAGGCGCGAGTAGATGTCGTACGCGCGCTCGCCGAGCCGAGATTTTTCGATGACCGTGGGGATGAGATGAAAATTGTGCGGTTGTGTCATATGATGTTATTCAATAATTTTCCATCCTTTGTCGGTTTCGACAATTCTTCCTTTAACCGTAAACCCAGCTGCTTTCGCGTGCCCGCCGCCGCCGAGGAGGAGAGCGATTTTGGAAACATCAACCGCATCGCTTGTGGTGCGGAGCGAGCCCTTAACCGTCCCGTCTGGCAACTCACGAAGCACCATGGACATAGTAACATCAGAAAGGTGATTCATGAGGTTCGCAACTCCCTCCATGTCCGCCGGCTCTGCTTGGCATTCCGCCAAATCCTCATTTTTGATGACAGTAACGGCAATCCCCTTCTCGCGGTCGAGCCGCAGCCGCTCGAGCGCGCGCCCCCAGAGCTTGAGCGCGGCAATGGATTTGTTGCGCAAGGTTGCGGCCGTAATCTCTCTAAAATTTGCGCCGCGCGCCAAGAGCGCGGCAGCTGCCTGGAGCGATTTAGGGGTTGTGGCAAGGTTCGAGAATCCATCAGTATCAGTATAAATGCCCGTAAAAAGAAGTGTGGCGAGGTGCCGGTCAATGACGGCGCCAGTGTGCTCAAAAAATTTAAAAAGTATTTCAGCTGTTGCCGAAGTACCCGCGTCAACCACGTTTACCGTGCCATACGAGGCGTTTGTGGCGTGGTGATCAATCACAACGAGCTCGCGGCCGTTCCACGCCTCGGCATCAAGGCCGGCCATCTGCCGGTCGCCGCAATCAAGGAGCACGGTCGAAGCGGCCTCGCGCCAAAAATCATCACGCTCGCGCCGAATGGTTCCAACATCCGGCAGAAATGAGAGATACGCGGGCACAGCGTCAAAGCAATACGCGGCGGCGCGCTTGCCGCTCTTTGCGAGAAACCGGGTGAGCGCGAGAAGGGAAGCGATTGCATCTCCGTCCGGACGGGTGTGGCACACCAGGGCGTATGCTTGGTGCCGGTCGAGCGCCGCTTTCAGATGATCAAATGCCTCTTGCATAAACATCCCACTCTAGCACACATCAAACACGGATTCAAGGAACGCTATGAGTGCTCGTGCCGCAACGAATCAAGCAGTCCCTCAATCCGGCTTGCGCGGCTTGGGGCAGTATCTGCGACAAACTCAATGCGCGGGGAAAATTTCATGGTGAGCGTGGCGGCGAGGGAGCGGCCGAGGAGCGGCCGTGAGCGTTCGAGGAGTGTTAGCACATCGGGCGAGGATGATTCCGGAAGCACGCTCACGGCGACGCGCGCAGTTTTAAGATCCGGGCCTGTGGTAACCTTGGTAATGGATACCATGGCGTCGCGGGGTAGCTCCACTTCGCGCTGAATAATTGAACCGAGATTCTTTTGGATGAGGCGGTTAACCTGTTCAATGCGGTGCGCCATACGAATACTATATCCGCTTCTCCTCGTGGTAGCAGGCGAGCACATCACCCTCGTGGAGCCCGCGGACGCCGGCAATTTTCATGCCACACTCCGCGCCTTCGGGCACTTCGGAAACTTTCTGCTTATTCTGCTGCAGCTCTACAATCCTGCCCTCGTCCACCGGTTGGCCCGCGCGCATCAAGCGGAATCGAGCGCCGTCTGAAATGGCGGCGCGCTTCACGCGGCCGCCGACAATGGACTCGGCCCGGCTCATACGAAAAATGTTGGTGATGTGAAGCTCGCCCTGAGGAACCTCGACTATTTCTTCTTTAATGAACGACTTGAGGCGCGCCCCGATATCATCCAAAAGTTCATAAATAATTTTAGAAAGCTTTATTTCCGTAGTGCGCTGATAGGAGAGCGTCCTCGCCTCCGGCGAAAGGTGCACGTTAAACCCATAGACCACGGCGCCCGAGTCCTCGGCGAGAGCGATATCCGATTCCGTGATGTTGCCCAAACCCTGTTTGAGCACGTTGACGGAAACGCCACCTTGTTCCAATTTTTTTGCGGAGGCAAGGAACGCCTCAAGAGAACCGAGCACATCCGCCTTGACGATAATGTTGAGCGCGGCGCTCGGCTGATTTTCGAATTTCTCATCCGACTCGTCGCTCGCAACGCGCGGCCCACGCTCCACAAACCGGTACCCTT
>CAZBWF010000087.1:0-2681 GCA_964495675.1 uncultured Gammaproteobacteria bacterium | reverse complement strand
CGCGGATAATCACGGCGCCGCCGAGAGCGATGACATCTCCAGCAACCGATTCATTCACCACAACCGTGCCGCCTGCTGCAATCACGTCGCGACTCACCGGATCATCAATCACAACCTCGGGCGCGAACCGAAGCACGTCCTGCGGAGCTTTCTGCCTGTCCTGCGCGCTCGCGGCGAGCGGGAGCGCGGCCGTCATCACGAGCGCGCCCAAAAGCACTCTTGGTATCATCATAGTACTCGACTATTCTAGCACTTCCTCACTCCGCGGACAACACCCTGTTTTTTGACAAACAGCCCCAAACGGGTATGATAGTTCCATATGTCCAACCTCTCACAATTCGACCCTGAAATAGCCCAAGCAATTGAGGATGAAGTCAATCGACAGCGGAGCGGCCTCGAGATGATTGCCTCGGAAAACTTCGTTTCCCGCGCCGTGCTCGAGGCGCTCGGCACCCCGCTCACGAACAAGTACTCCGAGGGGTACCCAGGCAAGCGGTACTACGGCGGCAATGAGTTTATTGACGTCTCGGAAAACCTCGCCATCGAGCGCGCAAAAAAACTGTTCAACGCCGAGCACGCCAACGTCCAGCCGCACGCCGGCTCGCAGGCCAACATGGCCGCCTACTTTGCGCTTGCGGAGCCGGGCGATAAAATCATGGCCATGGATTTGGCCATGGGCGGCCACCTCACGCACGGCTCGCCCGTAAACTTTTCGGGCAAACTCTTTAGCATCGTGCCCTACGGCGTCAACAAAGAAACCGAACAGCTGGACATGGACGAAATCCGCTCTATTGCCCTGCGTGAAAAACCACGCATTATGTTAGCCGGGTACACGGCCTACCCGCGCACCATTGATTTTGCCGCGTTCAAAAAAATCGCGGATGAAGTTGGCGCGTACTTCATGGTAGACATGGCCCATATTGCGGGTTTGATTGCAGGCAAGGCGCACCCCGACCCCTTCCCCTATGCGGACGTAGTGACCACTACCACACACAAAACGCTCCGCGGACCCCGCGGGGCAGCCATCTTTTCCAAAACGCTCGACCGCCTGCGGCCGGACGACAAAAAAAATCTCGCGCAAAAAATTGATTTTGCGGTGTTTCCGTTCATGCAAGGCGGGCCCCTAAACCACTGCATTGCCGCAAAAGCCGTAGCGTTCAAAGAGGCACTCCAACCGTCATTTGCCGAATACGCCCATCGAATCGTTGAGAACGCCAAAGCGCTCGCCGCATCGCTTTCCGCAAACGGCATCCGCATTGTTTCGGGCGGCACGGACAACCACCTCATTCTCGCGGATTTGACGAACACGGGGCTCTCGGGCAAAGAGGCGGAGCACCTCTTGGATTCGCTTGGCATCTACACCAACAAAAACATGGTGCCCTACGACACGCGCAAACCCATGGATCCCTCGGGCTTGCGCATCGGCACTGCGGCGCTCACCACGCGCGGCTTCGGCACCAGTGAAATGGCCATGGTCGGCGAAATGATTGCGCACGCCCTCCATAATCAGAACCACAGCGATATCCTTGAGGGAATCAAAAAGCGCGTCGCCGAGCTCGCGTCCAGCCACCCGCTCTACGAGGGTTGGAGCATGGTATGACAACGAGGTTTCTGGACGGAAAAGCGCTCGCGGAAACCATCCGCAACGAAACGCGCTCGCAAATCGAAAAGCTCTCTCTCCAGCCCTCTCTTGCCGTCATCTTAGTCGGCAATGACCCGGCCAGCGAGCGCTACGTTTCGCTCAAGCAACGCGCGAGCCGCGAAGTTGGCATCATGGTGAGCGTGTACCGCTTTGAAGAATCAACGGACGAAAAAACGATTCTTGAAACCATCAACTGGCTCAACGCCGATGATGAGATTGACGCCATTCTGGTCCAGCTTCCTCTGCCCGCTCACCTGAATGAGCACGCCATTGTGCAGGCGGTATCTCCTGCCAAGGACGTTGACGGATTCCATCCCGAAAATATCAAAAAACTGCTCCGGGGCCAACCAGTGCTCACGCCCGGGCTTCATCTCGGCATTATGCAGCTCTTGGCGGCAACCGGCGAGACACTCGCCGGAAAACACGCGGCCATTGTAGCCAAGAGTCCGGAGTTCACCGGAACGCTCTCATACATTTTGAGCGCTTTTGGCGTTGCCAATGATGTGGTGCGGCCCGATGACCCGCGCGCGCGAGAGGTTATGCGAAATGCCGACATCATTATTGTTGCGGCCGGCAAAACGCAATTCGTCACCGGAGACGCCATTACAACAGGCGCAATCATCATTGATGTGGGAACCACCCTGCTTCCGGATGGAACCGTTGCGGGAGACGTTGATGTACAGAGTTGTAAAGAAAAGGCCGCTTGGATTTCGCCGGTTCCGGGCGGCGTGGGGCCCATGACCGTGGCAATGCTCCTCAAGAATACCGTCCTCTTGGCGACAAAAAACACTTGACGCGCACCGCGGAAGTGCTATACTATGTGGTGCGTTCTTTATATTTTCATGGGACGTAAACGCTTTGGAGATTGTCATGGCAAACCCAGACACCTCCAGCCCCGAGCTCGTCCGCCCAATCGGCGGACGTGGCAACGGGCATTAGAGCAGAACTCCCTTGACAAAACACCCGCCGATTCGGCGGGTGTTTTGTTTAGAATTATATTGGGGGCCTGAGGGGGAATTGAACCCCCGTAAAGGGTTTT
>CAZBWF010000086.1:0-2833 GCA_964495675.1 uncultured Gammaproteobacteria bacterium | reverse complement strand
TGGCAGGAAAAAAACTCGGCGTTCCAAAAATAATCTACACGGCCCATGGATTTGTGTTCAATGAACCACTCAATCCAACCAAACGATGGTTCTATAAACGAATGGAGCTCGACACTGCCAATCGTGTTGACCGCATCATCGCAGTTTCTGAATTTGACCGGCAATCAGGCATCAAAGCTGGTATTGATGAGAACAAAATCGTAACCATCCACAACGGAATTGACGCGACGCAGATTAATTTTCTTATCAGAGAAGAAGCGCATCTGTCATTGCGAGGAGTGAGCAGTACTCTGCGAGCGACGCCGCAATCCTATCAACGCAACCAGGTACGCTTACCCGATAACGAGCCACAGCGCGACGATAAGATTGCTTCGTCGGTGAGTACACCTCCTCGCAATGACAAGTGGATCGGCACCATCGCCAACTTCTACACCACCAAAGGCCTCGATGTACTGATTACAGCCATGGCGAATGTTGATGCGCGGCTCGTTATCATCGGCGACGGAAAACTGCGTCCCCGGCTTGAAGCACTCATAAAAAAACTCAATCTCTCTGATCGAGTACACCTCGCGGGCTCCATACCGGATGCATACCGACATCTGAAGGCATTTAACCTGTTGGTGCTCCCCTCACGCAAAGAGGGTTTCCCCTACACACTCCTGGAAGCGGCCGCGGCCGGAGTGCCAATCGTCGCAACGCGAGTCGGCGGGATTCCGGAAATCATCCGCGACGGAGCGACCGGCTACCTTGCGGAACCGGATAACCCCGGTGCGCTGGCACAAAAAATCATCCAAGCGCTCCTTTTGCCGCTCGCTCCGCAATTGCCCGAGGATTGCACGCTCGCAACCATGCTGGACAAAACAATAGAAGTATACAAATAGGTGTAGTGTGGCTTTTGCAATGGTGACGTAACCACCCCCTCACCCCCTCCTGAATACAGGAGGGGGAATTTAGTGCCGCGCCTAGAGCACGCCCTGCTTCAGCTCATCAATTCTCCCTTCTTGAATCGCCCGAATGAATGCCGCGGCCTCCGGCGCAAAGCCGGGATCCAGCTCCGCGGCTTTTTGCGCTGCGGCAACGGCGTCTTCGAATCGGTCTGCGAGCAAATACGCGGCGGCCAGCGCGGATTGAACGCGAGGGTCGCGGGGTTCAAAGCGCGCAAGATACTCATAGGTAACAACCATTTTTTCATACTCGCCGGCTGCGGCGAGCTCCTCGGCGAGCACAAAGGCAATGGTGTTTTCTTCGGGCTTGTGCTTCAACTCAATAAACCCTTTGTTGACGATCGAATCGTACGCCTTATCAAGTTCGCCATTGGTCAAAAACGCCCTCCCTAAATAGTAGTAGGTTCCCCTGAAATTCGGTTCCAAGGCAATCGCCTGCTGAATGGTTTCAATGGCTTTCTGCGGTTCTCCAGCAAGCACGTAGGACTCGCCAAGAACCAGATACATTTGAATCCGTTCGGGCGAAAGATCCCGCGCGCGCTCCAAGCGGGGAATGGCGCGGGCGAGGTGCTCCGCGTCGCCGTCAATCAAAAACCACGTGTTGTAAAGCTGGCCCAACTTAAGATAGAAAGCCGTATCGTTCGGTTTTTTTTCAATCTCCCGCTCAAGCGCTCGTTCCACCTCGAAAAACGCCGCGGATACTGTTGCGGCAAGTTCCGCATCTGCTTGAATCTCATCATTCTTTTTGAATAACCCCACCAGATAATCAACAAAGTTAATTGTGACGTTCTCGGACGGAATGAGGTTGCGCCCAAGCGCCCTGCGGTAGTGGGTTAACGTCTCTTGAATATCACCCGTCAAAAATGCCTGGCCCGTATCCCGGGCCGCGGCGAGACCATTGAAGTTTAAAAAGATAACCGAATACAGCACCATCAACGCGGCGGGCAGCACAGCCGCAGCCCGCACGGAGCGTTTTAGCCCAACCACGTCCGAGGCGGGCGCGGCCGCAAGCGTTGCCCCGTGGTACCGAAATTCTATGAGTCCCACGAATACTGCAAAAAACAAAAGCGAATGAAAATCATCAAATACGAAAAACAGGTACACAAAGTACGCAACCGAAAGCGCGCCAAAGACCAGAAACTCCCCCAGATTCAGCCGTCTGCTCCGATAGCCGCGAATCAGGTAGTACCCGAGAAACACCGGAAAGGCAAGGTACACGACGAGAGCGACAATGCCGGATTCG
Source organism: uncultured Gammaproteobacteria bacterium (assembly GCA_964495675.1). Taxonomy (GTDB): domain Bacteria; phylum Patescibacteriota; class Patescibacteriia; order UBA2169; family UBA2169; genus CAZBWF01. Next base: position 646 of record CAZBWF010000086.1, on the reverse strand, counting down.
GCCAGCAGGTTAAAAAACTGGTTGTGTGCGCGATCAAAGTACGTTTCCGTGGGCGCCAGAAGATAATAACGGGCGGGAAAATACTCATTAAAGAGGATATTGTAGTTCTCCATGCCAACGCCAGTGAGTGGATCTTTGAGAAATCCCCGCAGAGCGGCGTTCCACCCAATGAACCGCGTTTGCACGGTTTCGTCGTTAAGGGATATTGACACCACGCGCCGCAGAACCGGGATGCTCTGCACCGCTTCGGTGGACTTGAACCGTATCCCGAGGGAAAGCACGATACCTCCGAGCACGAACACGGCGGCCATGGCCTGTTTGGCGCGGCGGCGAGCGCCTATAATGAGGTAGGAAAAAGACGCAAACAAGCCGCCCGCGATCAAACCCAAGTACGCGCCTCGGATGTCTGTGAGCGTAAACGCGTACACATCAACCACAATAACCGCGAGATAAAAATACCAGAGGCCGCCGCGTTGAGTGCGCATCAAAAGGTACAAGGCAAACGCGATATTGAAGAGTAGATAGATGGCAACGTACGTCGGGTTGCCCAAGGTGGAAAAAATGCGCGTCCCCTCGCCCGCACCGAACAAATAGACGCCAAAAAAATCCGGATTCCGCTGGATGATGCCATAGACACTCACTGCGA
>CAZBWF010000085.1:0-2918 GCA_964495675.1 uncultured Gammaproteobacteria bacterium | reverse complement strand
GCTGTTTCAGAGGGAATTGCGCACGACCTGCGGGGAGCCGCGCGGGTGCGCGACATTTTAAAGCGCCTAAAAACAAAGTACGAAAAATTTTCGGACGAACAAAAAGAGGCGTTCGATACAGAGCGGCTCACCAACCCCTATGCTGACACGCGCGTGTTCCACGGGGACGCGGCAACAAAAGTTTCAAAAGTGCTGGTGGGTGTTGACATTGACACCGGCGAGGTGATGCTGGCCAACGAACTCTCCCGCCGCACGCCGGATAAGCCCATTGATTTGATCATGGCGCACCATCCCGTGAGCGGCGGTCTCGCGGGTTTGCACGAGGTGATGGAGTTGCAAATCGAGCTCCTCGCGCACTACGGGGTGCCCATCACCATTGCCGAAAAAATCACCAAAAAGCGCATCAGCCAGGTGGAGCGGGGCATTTCGCCCATCAATCACGGCCAGTCCGTGGATGCGGCAAAGCTTTTGGACATTCCCATCATGTGCGTTCATACTCCGACCGACAACCACGTGGCTTCATTTCTGTACAGGGAGATTAAAAAGCGTGAAAAGGAATTGGTGTACGTTGAGGACGTAATGAAATTCTTGAAGTCAATTCCCGAATACCAGGAAGCGGCCAAGCAGAAAGCGGGCCCCATCATCTTTGCGGGGAGCCCCAATGAGTTCGCCGGCAAAATTGCGGTTACAGAAGTGACCGGCGGCACGGACGGGGCCAAGGAAATTTACGAGCGCCTTGCGCACGCGGGCGTGGGCACAATCATCAGCATGCACCAGCGCGAGGAGTGGAAAGAGGAGGCGCAGAAGCACCATTTGAATGTGGTTGTGGCGGGCCACATGTCCAGTGATTCTTTGGGCTTGAATTTATTCTTGGATAACTTGGAGAAAAAGGGCGTTGAAATTGTGCCATGCTCCGGCTTTATCCGCATATCTCGCGTAAAGAAAGCCGCTCGAGGCGCCCCCTTGCGCGGCCGCAGGGGTCGATAAATTCGATGTAACGTAGAGGCATGCGGCCGCATGCCTCTACTTTTGCGTTGCTATAATCCATGATACGCTATAAGGCGTATGGATGAAGAACGCATTATTGCTCCGGAAAATCAATCGCAGGAGGACGGCATTTTGGATTTGACCTTGCGGCCGCGCACCTTGGCGGAATACATCGGCCAGGCCAAAGTAAAGCAGAATCTTGAAATTTTCATGGCCGCCGCCAAAAAGCGGGGCGAGCCCATTGAGCATGTTTTGCTCTATGGCCCGCCGGGCTTGGGCAAAACCACGCTTGCCGGCGTGATTGCGCACGAGATGGGCGTTGCCATCAAAGTCACGAGCGGCCCCGCCATTGAGCGGGCCGGCGACTTGGCCGCGATTTTAACGAATCTGGCGCCGGGCGACATTCTCTTCATTGATGAAATCCACCGACTCAACAAGGTGGTTGAAGAAGTGTTGTATCCGGCCATGGAGGACTACTCGCTTGACTTGGTGGTGGGCAAGGGCCCCTCGGCGCGAATTTTAAAATTGGACCTGCCGAAGTTTACGTTAATCGGCGCAACCACGCGCATCTCGCTTCTCTCGGCGCCCCTGCGGGATAGGTTCGGTGCCGTGCACCCGCTCTCGTTTTATGAGCCGAATGAGATTGAGCAGATTGTGGGCAGGAGTGCAAAAATTTTGTTCACGGAAATTGAGCCCGATGCCGCTTCGCTCCTCGCGGCTCGTTCCCGCCGCACGCCGCGCGTGGCCAACCGGCTCCTCAAGCGCGTGCGCGACTACGCGCAGGTGAAAGGCGACGGACGCATTACTCCGATCCTTGCCCAGGAGGCCTTGCACCTTTTAGAAGTGGATGAGCTGGGGCTTGATCAGATTGATCGGAAAATTCTTCACGCCATCATCGAAAAGTTTGGCGGCGGGCCTGTGGGCTTGCAGACCCTCTCCGCGGCCACCGCAGAAGAGATGGCAACCATTGAGGACGTGTACGAGCCGTTCCTGATGCAGATTGGATTTCTTGACCGCACTCCGCGCGGCCGCGCGGCCACGGAACGAGCGTACCAACATCTCGGCATCTCGCCTGATTCATCGTCTAAACTTTTCGGGTAAGATTTGATCCCGCCTTTCGCGAAAGGCGGGATTGACTTTTTGATTTAGCTGTGCTATAATAATTGTAGTTGAGTTTCCTTTTCTCCAGACACCGAAACATTCGGTGTCTTTTGCGTTTTTTATGGCACTCACCCGCAGACAACTCAAGCGCGCCAAGCAGCTGCTCCTTGTTGCTGGAGTTATGTTTGCGATTCAATTGGGCGTTCCGCAGGTCTCGCTCGCGGCGCAGGAAAACTACCACGCGCTCGCGAATGGAGAGCCGGCGCAGTTTTCTCACACGCTCGCCGGCCCGGAGCTGGCAGTGCCTACCGAGGAAGTTATTATCGATCGTCAGGAAAAGCTCGTTGCCCAGCTTCCTGATGAAGTTTCGGTCCTGCCGCTCGAAGGCCCTCCCCGTGCAGTTGCCGAACGTTGGCTGACCGTAACCGCGTACTCCTCGGATCCGTGGCAGACCGACGGCACGCCTTTTACGACCGCGTGGATGACGCCGGTGCGGGACGGGGTGGTGGCCTTGAATTTTTTGCCCAAGGGCAGCATGGTGCGGTTCCCGGACACATTCGGCGACAAGGTGTTTGTGGTGGAGGACCGGATGAACGTGCGGTACACCTACCGCGCCGACATTTGGATGCCCACGCGGGATGAGGCCAAGCAATTCGGCATTCAGTATCTGCGTATGGAGGTGCTTTCCACGCACGTGCCGCGCGAGTATGTGCTGGACTATTATGAACCCGCTTTTCCGGGGATGAGGTAAGGGCATGAGAGGGTTTTTACATCCGGCTTTGGCCGGACATTCGTTATGAAATAATGACAGGTCAATAACAATTTTTCTT
>CAZBWF010000084.1:0-2967 GCA_964495675.1 uncultured Gammaproteobacteria bacterium | reverse complement strand
CATCCTTGCCCAAATCATCCTTGTAGTAGTAGGCCTTGTTCTTTAATAAATCAATAATGCCCAAAAAGTTCTCTTCCGCGCCAATCGGGAGTTGAATGGGGTGCGCCTTTTTGGTTAAGCGCGTGTGGATGGATGCGAGGTCCTTGTAAAAGTCCGCGCCGGTTCTATCCATTTTGTTGATGAAGCAGATGCGCGGCACTTTGTATTTGTCGGCCTGGCGCCACACGGTTTCGGATTGTGATTCAACGCCCGCAACGCCATCGAACGCAACCACGCCGCCGTCGAGGACGCGGAGCGACCGCTCCACCTCGGCCGTAAAATCCACGTGGCCCGGGGTGTCAATAATGTTGATGCGGCAGTCCTGCCAGAAGCAGGTGGTTGCTGCGGAGGTGATGGTGATGCCGCGCTCGCGCTCCTGTTCCATCCAGTCCATTTCAGCCGCGCCCTCGTGCACCTCGCCGATTTTGTGCTTTTTGCCCGTATAAAAAAGAATGCGCTCGGTGATGGTGGTCTTGCCGGCGTCAATGTGGGCGATGATTCCGATATTTCTGACTTTTTCCAGCGCGTAGTCGCGGGGCATACGGGAAAAAATAAATAGAGATATAAACGACGTGTCATTGCGAGCGAAGCGCCAGCGGAGCGAAGCAATCCTAACGTCGCGTTGGAGTCCGTACCTGCACTATCGTGCCTTGGTGCGCTGTTAGGATTGCCATAGCGCGTGAGTACACTCCCTCGCAATGACATTAAACGAAAACGTCATCCTGCCCGCTGAATCAGCGGGTCAGAATGACGCTCGAATCGTCATCCTGAATCAGCTGCTACTTCCGCTTTCGTGAGCGCCCTGCCTTTTTCCTGCGCGTCGCGGACTTTGATTTAGTACCAGCAGATTTTACTACGCCGCGCACTTTCCTGTCAAGCCCGGCCGAGAGCTTCTTCTGGAACGCGTTGGCGTCCGAGAGCGCCTCGCGGGCAAGCTTCTTGCCTTCGCTCTGGTTGAGATACCCCTCTTGCTCCAGATGCTTAACAACCGACCCCACTTGTTCGCCAATAAGTTGAGCAATACCCACGCCCACGGAGAGCGCCCGCTTGGCATGCTTTTTTACGTTGTCATGATGGCTCATATTCTCTCTCCTTGCCTAATGGTTAGTAACACTCGTAATAATAAGACAAAACCCAAAACAAATCCAATGGCGGAAAGCGAGGCGCCGAGGATAACAGGGTCAGCGCCGGATTGCAGGAGAACCGCGGAGCCGAGGAAGAGCGCGCCGATAACCGTGCCCAATCCGCGGCGCGTGGCGCGCGCCTCAAGCCGCGCCTCAAGCGCGGCAAGCTCGCGCGGCCCTGCGCACGAGGAGAGCGAGCCGCCGGAAAGCTCGGCTGAAAGCCGGTCCGAGGATGCGGGCCGGGATTGCGCCATGCGCGTGAGCACAGTAAGCAGATTCTGCGCCTCGGCCGCAACGCGCGCCGGGTCCAAACGTTTTTTAATGAGGGCTTTGAGAAGCGGTTCTTCAAGCCGCCCCAAATCAAAGTCCGAGTCCAGCTGGCGGGTGACGCTGTCGAGCGTAACGATTGATTTTGCCATCAAGAGCACGTCAACCGGAACGAACAGGCCATATGCCGTGGCCGCCTGCAGGAGGTTGTAAAAAATCAGAGTAAAGTTGTGTTTCCGGTTGCTGACCCCGAACCACTGGTCAACAACCTCTGTTGCATGCCTACGGAACGCGTTTATGTTTGACGCGGGGATAGTGGGGTCATCCGCATACTCGCGGTGCACGGCGAGCATGTTCTGCACCACTGCGGCCTCGTCTTTCTGGAGCAACCCCAACAACACGTGCGCCAAAAGCTCCATGAGCCGCGAATCCAGGCGCCCGACCATGCCGAAATCCAAAAAGTAGATGCTGTCCCCTTTTTTGACGAAGATGTTGGAGGGATGCGGGTCTGCGTGGAAAAACCCGAACTCAAAGTACTGCCGCAGAAACGAATCAGCGCCAATGGCTGCAATGCGCTTTTTGCGCGCTGATTCTCCTTTTGTTGCGATGAGTTCTTTTAGGGGCATGCCCTCAATGTACTCCAGTGTGAGCACCTCGCGGGTCGTGGCATCCCAGTATACCTTGGGGCTGTAAATGCGCTCGTCATCTTCAAATCGTTGGCTGAAGATGTCCGCGTTCGCGGCCTCGAGCGTGTAGTTGAGCTCGTTGAGGGTCCAGCGCCGAAATTCGAGAACCGCATCATCCAAATGATACCGCCGCAAGCCGGGGGTGAGCAAAGCGGCGAGCCGCACGCCGAACATGAGCACTGCGGTATCAATCATGAGGATGCGCCGGCTGTGCGGCCGCTGGACTTTAACGGCTACGGTTTCTTTCCCGATCCTTGCGCGGTACACAACACCGAGCGAGGCCGAGGCAACGGGCGCGCGCTCGAACGAGGAAAAAATCTTGTTGAGGGGCTTTTTAAAACTGCGTTCAATCACGCGCTTGGCCGTGCGAAACGGGAACGGCGCAACATTGCTCTGGAGCCGCGCGAGTCCCGCAATGTCGCCGTCCGAAAACAAATCCCGTCGCGTGGAAAGAATCTGGCCGAATTTGATGAACGTGGGCCCGAGGCGCTCAAAGCTCGCCGCGAGCCGGCGGCCGAGGTTGTACGATTTTGAAAATGGGCGCCACAGGTCAAAGAGCCCTGCCACCCGCAGACTGAGCAGCGCACTGTGGAGGATGCGGAACAGGACGGCAATGGTGATGACACACGGCCAAAGAGGGTTCATGTTTTTTGTTTTCGCGTGCAATAATCAAAAAACCGCTAACTACAGTATAGCGGTTTCAGTCCTGCCTGACTAGGATTTTCGGCGTCGGCCTACGATGCAAAGTGCGCAAAGGCGCGGTTCGCCTCCGCCATCCGGTGCACATCCTCCCGCTCCTTCATGGCAGTGCCCTCCCCTTTTGCCGCGGACATCCGTTCATCCGCCAGCTT
>CAZBWF010000083.1:1617-2981 GCA_964495675.1 uncultured Gammaproteobacteria bacterium | reverse complement strand
TCGCGGTCCGCGCCCGCAAGATACACGGCGCGCATAACCGCATCGCTTGCCTGCGGAAGGGCTGGAAGAGAAAGGATGGGAATGGTTTTTTTAATCAAGCGCTCAATCTGCTTAATATCGCCGCGCTGATCCGGCGTGGCAAACGAGATGGCCCGGCCGGAAGCGCCGGCGCGGGCTGTGCGGCCGATGCGGTGCACATAATCCTCCGCGTTCTGCGGCAGATCGTAGTTCAAAACGATTGAGATGCCGGTCACGTCAATGCCGCGGGCCGCAATGTCCGTTGCAACCAGCACGCGATATTTGCCGGATTTGAATCCGGCCATTGCCTCTTTGCGCTGGGGCAGAGACCGATTAGAATGGATTTCCGCGGCAGAGTGCCCCATGGCGGATACCACGCGCGCGATTTTCTTTGCCGCATACTTGGTGCGCGAAAACACGAGCACTGTGCCTTTGTTCTCGGCAAGAATTTTTTCCAAAAGCGGAAGCTTTGCCTGTTTGTCGAGAATAAACAGTTCCTGCTCCACGCCGGAAGCGGTTGTGCCGGAAGGCGCAACCTCGATGCGGAGCGGCATCTTCATAAACTTTGCCGCAATCTGCGCAATAGGAGGCGGCATGGTTGCGGAAAACAGGAGCGTCTGCCGTTCGGATGGACACGCGGCAAGGATGCGCTTGATATCCGGCAGAAAACCGATATCCAACATGCGGTCTGCCTCATCCAGCACCACAATCTTGAGTTGGTTGAGATTAAATACCTTCTGGCTCAAGTGGTCCAAAAGACGGCCCGGAGTTGCAATCACCACGTGCGGGTTGCGGCGCAAATCGCGCGCCTGCATGTTGGCGGATGCCCCGCCAATGACCACGGCGGTTTTGAGTCCGAGGGGAGCCCCGATTTTATGGAGCATTTCATCCACCTGAATCGCAAGCTCGCGCGTGGGCACCAAAACAAGCGCCTGTCCCTTATGCTGGGCAAGCCGCTGGAGCATGGGAAGCCCGAACGCCAGGGTTTTTCCGGTTCCGGTTTGCGCAATGCCAACCACATCCTTACCCTCAATAGCGTGCGGAATGCACTGATGCTGAATGGGGGTTGGCGTGATGAATTTTTTTGCCGAGAGAATCCCGAGCAATTTGGGCGCAATGCCCATGTTGTTGAACGAAAGTTCAACCGAGTTTGGTTGTGTCATAAGACAAAATTAGTGACCCGACGTCTCTGTGGGCCACTACTATATGACACAAATGAGATTCGAGTCGTTTATGCCCCTAAAATGGGCATAAACTTGATTAAGCCAATATAATAGCACAAAAAATAATCCGTGTCAAGATAGATCGGAAGAGCGTCGTGTAGGGAAAGAGTGTGGAAGGATGTG
>CAZBWF010000083.1:0-1607 GCA_964495675.1 uncultured Gammaproteobacteria bacterium | reverse complement strand
TGAATTTTTTTACCGAGAGAATGGCGAGCAGTTTGGGCGCAATGCCCATGTTGTTTAACGAAAGTTCAACCGAGTTTGGTTGTGTCATATTGTGGTATTGCGACCCCTCCTCTCGCGAGAGGAGGGGCTGGCCCGATTTCTGCGTGGGCCACTGGTATATGACACAAACGAGATTCGAGCCGATACGGCTCTAAAATGGCCGTAATTGGTTATTAAGCCAATATAATAGCACAAAAAATAATCTGTGTCAAGATGTGCTATTTACTCGCACGATACAGGATATCTGAAACCGTTGCCTCGTACCACGCTTTTTTGGAAAGTTGCTGGCGCTGTTCTTCAATCCATTCTTCCCAGCCCGAAAACCGAGGGTCGTCCCGGCGCGCTTCAATGTACCCCAAAACATCAGACGAAAGCATGGAGAGCTCAAAAAGCTCAATGCGCGAGCCGCTCTTTTCGGACAGCGCCACGTTCGCGCGCGCAATAATACTCTCAACCGGAAACACGCACACCAAGGCGTACATCCACAAAAACAGGAACGCCCCGAACTTCACCAAATCGCGCCGCTTGGCGCCGAAGAACTGCATCACAAGCCACGCAAACAGGATGATGGAAAACAGCACGGTGTAGGCCGCAAAAAACTTTTCATAGCTGAACCCGTAGAATGTCACATACAGCGCCATGCGCCAGGCCGCGGAAAACACGAGCAAGAGTGATGCCGCCGTGAACGCGGCGAGCAGGCGCTGGACCAAACGGTTGGTTTTTCTGTATGTTGCCAGAAAAATAAACCCGTTGATAATTGAAAGCGCAAACAACTGCCAGAATCCGCTCTTTACCAAAATTTCGGTTTCCGAAAAATCAAGGGGTAGTTCCGCAACCCACAGGCGCTTGATTTGGATGATGAGGAACAACGCGTACACGAGGAATATTCCGCCGATGACAATACCGGACACAATGGCATCAACCCGCTTGGCGGAGTCCTGTTCGCGCGCTTCCGGACGTTTGCGCCACGCAAGGGCGAGCGAGAGCGAGAATATCGCGATGATTACACCCACCACCACGCGCCACAGGGTTTCCACTTCCGCCAAACGACCCAGAAAATCCAACAGCGGCTGAACCACAGTTTTAAACTGCACATCAGATGATGAGAGCAAAGGGAGTATCACCATAACCACAATCACCAACAAGAGGAGCGCGCCCGCCACCACGCGGCGCGTGGTGTTTGAGCTTCCCTTGCCGAATAGGGCTTGCGTATACTCGCGGATTGCGGCTCCCAATGTGCCGAGCCACGCGAACGCCCGCAGTACCGCTGTTTGCGCAAACCCCCACCCCCACCGCACATCCCGATTGCCAAGCAGGGCATGGGTTACAAACACTACGCCGAGAATCAGCGCCACGGGAATGGTGATGGCCTTAATGACCGGGCTTCCGTACAGCGCGTAACTCACGGCAATAAGCACAAACGGAACAAGCCACGCCCACTGGCGTCGGCGAAACATCGGCCGTTCGGCCGGAAAAACATTTTTTAAAAACACGAGCACGAGCGCCAAAAAAACCGCGGCATTAATGCCCAGCGCATACGGGCCGCGGTCAAAAAATCCCCACAAAAA
>CAZBWF010000082.1:0-2995 GCA_964495675.1 uncultured Gammaproteobacteria bacterium | reverse complement strand
GAAATGACCCTAGCCATGTCGTGTATTATAAAATAATTCTCGTGCTTTGACAATGAAAGTGTGTTGCTCTAGAATAGCCGTATCTATGATTCTTACGCCGCGGTGGCGGAACTGGCAGACGCACAGGACTCAAAATCCTGCGATGGCAACATCATGAGAGTTCGATTCTCTCCCGCGGCACCATAGATACAAAAATAACTCACCATGTGGTGAGTTATTTTTGGTAGCGGGGGCGGGACTTGAACCCGCAACCTCCAGGTTATGGGCCTGGCGAGCTGCCATTGCTCTACCCCGCGTCGGCGTCGCTAGCACACTTCAGCTTCCGGTTGCCCCGAGTACGGAGCCACCTCCAGCTTACGTGTCCCGCTTCCTTTCAAATTTTCACTTAACTCGGAGTACCGAGCCCAAGTGAAAATTTGTGAATACACAATCAATATGCACTGTGTGCTATGCTAACAGATTTTTATTTTTAAGTCAACTAAACAAAATACTTGGGCTCGGTACTCCGAGTTAAGTATTTTGTTTAAAGCGGCACCAAAGCGATAGCTGAAGCGGGCTCCGTACTCGGAGCATGCGAAAGCTTAAGCTTTGGATGACGCGTGGTAGCGGGGGTCGGGATCGAACCGACGACCTAGGGCTTATGAGTCCCTCGCTCTAACCAACTGAGCTACCCCGCCTCGTCGTGGTATTTATGCCAACTGTTACTATATAACACATTCCACTCGAATTTTCAACTCAATCTGCTATACTACTCCCATATGTATTTAACGGTCCATGCCGCGGCAGGCGCCGCGGCCGGAACATTCATTGCCGAACCGTGGGTTGCGTTTGCCGCAGGCATTGCAACCCATTTTATACTGGACATGATTCCCCACGGGGATGAGGGAATCGAATCATGGACATGGTTCAAAAGCAAACTTTCTCGGATTGCCGCGGCAACGCTCATCGATTGCGCGGTGCTCCTTGTCTTCTTTCTCTACTGGATTCAGAACGCGGACATGCAGCTGCTTCCGGGCATCCTCTACGGCGCGGCCGGGGGCATTGTGCCGGATACCATATGGGGGCTCCAAAAACTCACGGATACGCCGCTTTTGAACTGGTACTGCAAGCTCCACTCGGCCGTACACCGGCTCATCACGAAAACACAAATCACCACCCTGCAGGGATTCGGGGTGCAGCTGCCGTTTTTGATTATCTTTACGTGGATAATTACTAGGGGCGGTAATTAGGCGCCTCTTTCGTGATTTCAACCCCGTGCGGGTGGCTCTCGGTTCTGCCCGCATTGGTGATTTTTATGAACTGCGCTTTCTTCTGCAGTTCTTTTACTGTCTTGGCGCCAATGTAACCCATGCCCGCGCGCAAACCGCCGGTGAGCTGGTACACCACGTTTGCAACCGGCCCGCGGTAGAGGATACGCCCCTCAATTCCCTCGGGAACCATTTTTGCGGCGTCGCGCACACTCCCCTGGCCGTACCGGTCTTTGGAGCCGGCTGACATGGCGCCGAGCGAGCCCATGCCACGGTAGGTCTTGTACATCCGGCCCCCATAAAATTCCATCTCGCCCGGCGACTCTTCGGTGCCTGCAAACAAGCTTCCAATCATCACCGAATCCGCGCCCGCAGCTAGGGCCTTCACTATGTCGCCCGAGTACTTAATGCCCCCGTCCGCAATAATGGGCACGTCTTTGTGGCGGCTAGCGCGGCCGGCAACCGCCTCCATTACGGCCGTTATCTGCGGAACGCCGATGCCAGCCACCACGCGCGTGGTGCAGATGGCGCCCGGCCCCATGCCGACCTTTACCGCGTCAGCACCCGCTTCAATGAGCGCCGAGGCGCCCTCTCGGGTGGCAACGTTTCCGGCAATCACGTCAACGCCATTGAACGCTTTATCCTTCTTGAGCGCCTTTACCATGTCAATCACGCCCCGGGTGTGGCCGTGCGCCGTATCAACCACAATCACGTCAGCGCCGGCGGCGAGCACCTCGTGCGCTCGCTTCAGGTTCTCCGGCCCCACGCCCACCGCAGCGCCGACGCGCAAACGCTTCTCTGTATCTTTGGTTGCTTCGGGGTACGTTTCGTTTTTTTCAAGATCCTTGCGTGCCACAATCGCGGCAAGCTTGTTTCCCGTTCCCACCAAACACAAAATGGAAAGCCGCTGCTTGCGGATGATGTCGTTTGCTTTTTCAAGCCCGATACCCGCTTTGGCCGTAACCAAGTCCTTTGCTTTCACCATCACGCTCCGCACAGTACGCTTTTTGTCATGCGGCCAAAAATAATCCAAATCAGTCACCAGCCCAAGCAATTCTCCGCGCTTGTTCACCACCGGCACCTTCTTGTACCCCTTGTCTTTGCGTATCTTATAGATGTCCGCAACCGTCGCGTCAGGGGCAACGGTAACCGGGTCGGAAATGAACCCGTTCTCAAAACGCTTGACGAGCGCAACCTCTCCCGCCTGCTCGGCCGAAGTAAGATTCTTGTGTATAATGCCCATGCCGCCGGCGAGCGCGAGCGCAATGGCAAGCGTGTGCTCGGTAACCGTATCCATGGGCGCGGACACGAGCGGAGTGTTGAGGTTGATGTTGCGCGAGAGCTTGGTCGCGAGCTTTACGTTAGTCGGCAGTACTTCCGAATACTGCGGCAGGAGCAAAACATCATCAAACGTAAGGGCTTCTTGCATAGCGGAGTGATAATGAGTAAGATTGGTTGTATACTAACACCCTATGCAGCATATTGCAATTCTGGACTTCGGCTCCCAATACACGCATTTGATTGCCCGCAGAATCCGCGAATTAGGCGTGCTGTCAAAAATTTATCTAACCGATGTTGCATCAAAAGAACTCAAAAACGACGTCGTCGGCATTATTCTTTCCGGGGGGCCGCAGTCGGTCTATGATGTTGCATCCCCAAAAGTTGACACCGAAATTTTTAGTAGAGAAATCCCGATTCTGGGCCTCTGTTACGGCCACCAGCTCATGGCCGCGGTACAGGGCGGAGAG
>CAZBWF010000081.1:0-2997 GCA_964495675.1 uncultured Gammaproteobacteria bacterium | reverse complement strand
TGCCGCGCTCTCCCTTCCTGCAATCACCGCATCCGCAATCACGTGGGTGATGAGGGCAATGGATTTAACGGCATCGTCGTTGGCTGGAATCGGATATGCCATTTTGGCGGGATTGATGTTGCTGTCCGTAATGGCCACAATCGGAATGCGGAGCTTGCGCGCCTCGGCAACCGCGGTCTTGTCGTAGAGCGCATCCACCACAAAGAGTGCCGCGGGCTTCTCGGAGAGCGATCGCAAGCCGCCGACCTCATCCTCGAGCGCCTGGTACTCTTCGGCAAACTGCTGCTGCTCAAACTTGGTGTATTTGGCAAGCTTGCCGCTCGATGAATCATCTTCCAGCTCCTTCATCCGCTTGAGCATGCCGGCAACGGCCTGCCAATTGGTAAGGGTGCCGCCGATCCAGCGGTTGACCATGTAGGGGCACGCGGCGCGGATTGCTTCTTCTTTCACGAACGCGCGGGCAATGGGCTTGACGCCCACGAAGAGCACTTTCTTGCCCTCGCGGGAAAGCCCCTGCACGAATGCAACGGCCTCGGCGAGCTTCTCCTGGGTGCGCGAGAGATCAATGATGTGGGCCCCGTTGCGCTTGCCAAACAAAAAGGGCTCCATTTTGGGGTGCCACCTGCGGGTGGTGTGGCCAAAATGGACGCCTGACTCAAGCATCTCCTCCAAACTCGGAATGGTTACGTTGGACATAGGTTCTCCTTTTAACTGCTGTCATGGTCATTGAGCGGAGACCCCGGCATCCGCCGGGGAGGAACTCCTGTCTCTCGCATGGCATGATTGATTAATAAACGCACTATACCATATTTTTAAAAAAATGCAAGAAAAAGGGGTTCGTGCCGCCATGACACGAACCCCTGCGATAGCAACCCAAGGCGGATCCCCTAAATCCCGCCGCGGGGCAGTATGACCCCCTGCATTGCCTGAACAATGCCGTTGGGCGAGGGCTTTTTCCCATTGGGCGATTTGCCTCTGGAGAAAATAAACTCCACATCTGCAAACGCAACCGGCACATGCTGGTCCGGTTCTCCGGAAAGCGCCAGAGCGAACTCAATCGGCCGGGCAGGGTTCTGCCGCGCAATAGCCCTCGCTTGATTGTCGAAGGTTACCAGAAAATCGTGGTACAACGTCGGCAGAGGGGAAAACATATCCAGATACACCTGCCACTCGCCATGCGCCGCGGCGCCCTCCGTTGGCCGCAAGCGCCAATACACTTTGGCGCAGGTCATGCCGCCGAGCGCGAGCTTTTTCTGCACCGGAACATGCTTCCAGCCATACGTGAGAAACAAACCAAACAGCGCTGAAACGATTCTGGTTAACATGGAGAACTCTACTCCTCTTTGGAATGAACGAAAAAACCCGCCGCGAGGGCGGGTTTCCGAATTGTTTTTCGACAATGCGTTACACTTCCACCCTGCGCGGCTGGTTCGTAATGATGCTGATAATAATAGCGCGCGTGGAAGCCATAATGCCCACAGCATAGCACATCAATTTTAAAAGTCAAAAGAAAGCAGCCATCACGGATGATGGCTGCCTGAATTGCGCCCCGCCCTCCTTTGCGGGACTAGTCGTATGAAACATCGGCCTCGTCGAACGCGCACTCGAGATCGTGGCGCATGTCCTCCACTGGGCCTACCACCGCGTAGCGGATGTAGGGATGGAAGTGCACGCCCGTGACTCCGGTGCGCTCGACCATGAGGTAGTTGAACCGTTCGGCGGTCTCGATGCGCTGCCCGAATGCGCGATTCGGAACCTTCCAGAGCGTAAAGAACCCTGCCCCGGGCGCCACGGCAAGCTTCATGCCGCGCGATTCCAGCACGTCGCGCAAAACGTGAATCCGATTCTGGTAGACTTGGCGGCGGGTTGCGATACCTTCCTGGTCGCGTTCGAGAGCCGCGAGCGCGCCCGCGGCCATGGGCGCCACGAATCCCGAATCCGTGTTGCCCTTGATCTTGGCGATGTCCCCGATGAAATCAGGGGAACCCACCATGGCGCCCACGCGCCAGCCCGTGCCGTTTGCGATGAGTTTAGAGGCGGAAAACGCCTCTGCCCAGGAGAGATCCGGGTAGTTCACCGCGACTTCGGCGAGGGTCGCGCACTCGCTCGTGTGCTTGAGCGCCACATAGGCCGCGTCGTTGAAGAGCCGGATCCCATGCTCCGCGCAGTATGCGCAGAGATCAACGAGCCACCCAACCGTCGCGACTTGGCCGCTCGGGTTGTGCGGGTAGTTCATCATGACGAGCGCGTACTCCGGCGCCTGTGCCCGGATGTCGCCAGGGCAGAATCGGAACATGTTGGCTGGGTTGAGTGAGAGCGCGCGGTGCCGCACACCACTCAAATACCCACACCAGTCCGCGGGCGTAGGATAGCCCGGGTCCGTGGTGGTCATGACCTCGATACCAGTCGACACACAGCCGCAGGCGATCGGAATGAGTCCGAGCATGGGCTTGATTCCAGGAATCGGCAGGTACGCCATGTCGCAACCCGAGAGATCCCCGGTATGGAACGCGACAAACCGCTCCGAGAACTCGGGAACCCCAGAGGTGCCGTTGTCCTGGTACTCGTGCATGGACTCCCTGTCTGAAAGCACTGCCTCTGCTGCCGCCTTTCGCGCGGAGAGCAGCGCCGGGCCTTGCGGCTGGCCAATGGCCAGGTTCAGAATCCGTATTCCCGATGCCTCTGCCGCGGCCCGCTTGGCCTTGATGGCCTGGAACAGGTTCGTCCCGCCGGCGGGCAGCCGTGATTTCCGTGCCATACACACCTTCCTCTCGTTGATGAACTCAAAACGTGAGTACCTTTGGTTCAAAGTAGTTACGGCGATCCAGATCCTCGAAGGTTTCAACGCGGCCGATGAGTTCCACCGAACCGTCGGCGCGTAGGAGCAGTTCCTGGGGCCGAAGCGTGCCGTTGTAGTTGAAACCCATGGCAATGCCGTGCGCGCCGGTGTCGTGGATGAGGATGATGTCGCCTTCGGAAATCTCCGGCAGTTCCCGG
>CAZBWF010000080.1:0-3179 GCA_964495675.1 uncultured Gammaproteobacteria bacterium | reverse complement strand
TCCGCTCGTTGGGTACGCCGGCAAGTACGATGACGGAACCGGTGCCATGAAGCAGTGGGTGGGCGACGTGTACTACAACTTCGCCCGCATTGAGGAGTACCACCAGGTGCTTGACTACTTTGGGCGCCTCCTCGCCAATGTCATCGCGACTAGTGCGGCGGCGCTTCCGGACTACGTCATCGGCGCGCCCATGGGCGGACTCCTCATCGCGCAGGCAGTGGCGCGCCACCTGGACCGGCGGTACGTGTTCTTCGAGAAGAAGGTGCTGGCAGTCGCCACACAGCACGAGCGCGAGAAGTCGGTGCTCGTCTGGGGTCGGCACGAGATGGAGCCGGGCGCCACTGGGATCCTGGTGGAGGACGTGTGCAACAACTTCTCCACCACCGAGGCTGCGGCCAGGCTGGTATCTGATGGCGGTTCCACAATCGTGGGCGTTGCCTGCGAGATGAACCGCTCCCCTGACGCCAGCTGGGCCGGCATGCCGGTGCACTCCCTTCTTCACGTTCCAACCGCGCAGTACCGGCAGGACGATCCGGCTGTGGCAGGCGACATTGCGAGGGGGAATGTCATCTGGAAGCCCAAAGACGAATGGGCTCGAGTCGTCTCTTCAATGCGGTAGCGTATTGCTGTCGCGGCAGGTCTTGAAAGAGGCCCCGGTTATTGTACTGGGGCCTCTGTTTCTATTGACAAAAATATGGTACTGTGGTAAATAGGTTTCTTTATGGCAGAAGAAAAGAACTCAATTTGGAAGTACTATTTTAAAGCGCGATGGCAGACGGCCTTGAACGTGCACTTTTTGGTCGTCATGGTGTACCTCTCGCTCTTCTACATCGGCAACGTGTGGAACGCGGTTCAGTTCGCCTTTTACACGTTTACAAGCTCCACAGAAATGCTGGGCTTGGAGTTTGCCATGTGGGGCGTGATTTTTGAAATTTCTGTCGTGATTCCATTCCTCACCTGCTGGTATGCCATTGCCCTGCTCCCTAAAATTTGGCAGTCAGGCCTTTCGCGGTTCCAGCGCGTGCTCGTAACGCTCGTGATGTTCATTCTAATTCCGGCAATCATCATCATCACGGATACGGTGGCGCGGTATGCGCTGGAGACGGATGCTCTGCGCGAGTTCGTGGCCTTCTATCACATTATTTCTTAATTCTCTCTTCCAGCTCTTTCAACCGCTTTCGCGTTTCAATCCTCAACTTGATGAGCAGTCCTGCAAGCAGAGCAACGAGCGCCGCGGAGGTGATGAGGAGATACTGCAAAAGTTCCTGCGGCTTATTGTTTGTCGGAATGCGGAAGCGCTGAAGCTCATCCGGCGCGGTTTGTGCCCCAAGCACAACGCCGCTCTCCGCAAGTTCCTCGGCCGCAACAACGCGCACGTCATCTTGAAACCGCGGCAGGACTCGGTACCCGCTCGCGGTCTGGCTCACCATCCCGGTTACACTTACCCACTCCCCGGCTTTTGCGGCCGGTTTTTTGATGTTCGCGCTCGCCTGGAACACGGTACGCGCTTCGCCGGAGCCGTCGTCAATATACCAACTATTCCCTTTTTTCTCGACGAGCTCCCCGGTTATGGCCACGAGCCACCCTTCAGTGCCCTCGCCCACGGCGCCGGTTTCAATTACCTCCGCTTTCGGCGGCTCTCCGGCGTAGAGCGGCACCACGTCCGCCTTGTTCGCAATTTTGAGCCGCCGTTCGCCGCCTGATTCGGCAAGCGTGCCAAACACGCCGATGACGTCCCCTACGGCGAGCGCGGGCCAGTCGCTCCGCGAGTAGTACACCTGAATGCCCGGGGAGCCGGTGATGTAAAAGTATGTTTTAGCGAGCACGCCGGGCGGGACCGCCACAGTTCCTTGCACTCGTACCTCGGTGCCGAGCTCCAGCTCGCGGATGTTGGCGAGGTCAATGTCAACGGGGTAGGAATCGTCGAACGCGAATCCGGCCGGAAACGCAGCCCCCGGCTCGGGCGCGAACACCAGAGGCGCATCAATCGCGTTTTGCTCTCCGGGCGTTATTTCCTCGGTCCACACCCACAATCCATCAGCTGATTTGGCGTATGATTTTCCCTCCGGAACTTTTTCGTACGCGATGGAATCAACGAGCGTGCCGGACGCGTCAAACAGCCGCGCTTCGTCGTTGGTATTATTGAGCGCGATTTTTGTTTTGGCTCTCTCAAGGAGAATATATTCGCCCGCGCCGATGGTTATATCTGAAATGGCGTAGGACTTGCTGCCGCTTTCGGCATCGTCAATACTCCAGCCCTCAAGTGAAACATCGGCATCGTTTGGATTGTAGAGCTCAATCCATTCGCCGTCATCCGGGCCCGCGGGATTGGGGAAGATTTCGGTGATGTAAATGGCGGGTGCGGCGGCACTGCTGGTGGCGGGCTCGCCGCTTATTGTGCCGGTGGCCCCTTTTATTCCGCTGGCTTTTTGCGCGGCTGCAATCCGCAAAGACACCACATCAACGGCGGACATGACCTTAATCGCAGATGACGTTGCAACTGCGTGCCGCCCGTCGCTTACCGTGAGGTTCACGAGGTGCGCGCCGAGCGAAGGAAAGCGGTAGCTGAAGGACGCGCCCGAGGCCTCGAATCGTTCGCCGATTGACCACAGAAAGGAAAGCGAATCACCGTCTACATCGGCTGAACTGTGCGCGCTGATGATAACCGGTTCATTGGGAGCAACCGGATTGTGCGAGAATGAGATGGCCGGCACGGGCGGCGCATTTGGTGTAGTAAAAAGGTTTGCGCTCCCTGGTGTTCTGGTGCTGGTCCATGAAAATGAACTGTCGGCCAGATTCAGGGCATAGCCATACCCTTTTACTGTTTTTTCGTACGAGAGTTCGTCAATCAAATCGCCGTTCGCGCCGTAGAGCTTGATGACCTCATTGGAGTTGTTGAGCGCAATGCTGGTCGTGCTTCGATAGAGGGCGCGGTATTCGCCGGGCACGAGCGTTATGCCTTTGAGCGTAATAACTTTTGCCGCGTCTGCGAGACGCCACCCTTCAAGCGAGATGGATGTTTCGCCGCCGTTCCAAAGCTCAATAAACTCTTGACTCTGATCGGTATCCGGATTGGGATACAGCTCGGTGATTTTTATTTTGTTCGGGTCCCCGGTCGGCTGGGGTGTTGTTGGAGAAACACTCGGCGTGCCGCCTGAACTGCCGGATTGGGCCGGAGC
>CAZBWF010000079.1:0-3223 GCA_964495675.1 uncultured Gammaproteobacteria bacterium | reverse complement strand
GGAGCAGTTTGACATCAATGGCGAAAAGATTAGTTTGGAAATTGGAATTTGAGATTTGGAATTTATTTGGTTATTGGAAATTGGTTATTGGTGTTTCCTCATATGGCTACCTACAAAACAAAAGCAATCATTTTATCCTCCTACCCTTACCGCGAGCACGACCGGATTGTAACGTTTTACACGGCCGAGTACGGCCGCTTGGAGGCGCGCTCCCGCGGCACGCGCAAGCTGGAATCAAAGCTCGCCGGGCACTTGGAGCCGTTCATTGAATCCGAGCTTTTGCTCGCGCACGGCAGACGGTGGGATATCCTCGCGGGTTCCCGCACACTTTCGGATGCTCGCGGCTTGCGCTCGCGGCTTGCGCACCGGCTTGCCGCGTCCGTTGCCGCCGAGGCGGTTAAGCTCATTACGCGGCCGCACGCCGCGGATTCCCGAATCTACGCGCGCTTGGGCGAGTTCTACTCATGGCTCAATGCCGAGGAGCATCCATCCGCCGCCCTTGACGCGCGGCTCCACGCGTTCCTCTGGGAGCTCCTCGCGCTTTCGGGCTTTGCGCCGGAATTGGAATGCTGTATTGCCTGCCGCACCATGCTTGCCGAAGAAAGCGCATTCTCTTTCAGCTTCGAGGGCGGAGGCATGCTCTGCGAGCGCTGCGCTGGCCATGATGTTTTTTCTGTGCGCGTTGCGCCCTGGGAACTTGCGGATATGGCGCATGCACAGCGCCTCTCGGCTCCGGCGCGCTCGGTGGTTACCGGTTTTTGGCGCACCGTGGTTGATTATGCTGAATTGAGAAGCTTTCGAGTGTGGGAGGATAGTATAACGCTATGAAACGCACTACCATTACCTCAAACTTACGCCAGGTGTACGGAACCGGAAATTTTAATCCGAAACGATTCGACCGCGTCCAAAGGCCAAACGGCAACAAGCGGCTCTATTTGTGGGGCCTTGGGATTTTTATTCTCGCCGTGGTGCTGGCCGCGGGCTTGGGCATGTTTCTCTTTGGCCAGGGCGGCGCGAGCTTTACGGGCGAGCGCGTAACGCTCGAAATGACGGGGCCCGAAAAGCCGCCCGCAAATGGAATTACGGATTACACGCTCCGCATTGCCAACAGCGAAGAACTGGCGCTTGAGGCCGTTGAGGCCTTTATCGGGTTCACTCCGGAGGGCGTGGAGCCGGGGGCTCGGCTCGCCAGTTCCGAAAAACAGCCCACGTCCGAGGCGGGCAACGCCTGGGATCTGGGCACGGTCCGCGCCGGAGGCGAGGGAACACTCAACCTCTCGCTTCGCTTTTCCGGAGATGGTGGGGCCGAAGTCCGCGTTCCACTCCGCGCAACGTTCAAGCCCAAGGGTTTTTCCAGCACGTTTACCGTGAATGCTGAAGCGGTTTTTACCCTCGGCGAATCCGCGCTCGAGCTTGCGATTGAAGGCCCTCGTTCGGTTGCGGGCGGCTCCGAGGTTGCGCTTTCGGTGCGCATTGCGGATTCGGAGGAGCTCAATCCCGAATTGCGGCTTGTACTGGAGGTGCCTTCCGGGTTTGATGCTCTTTCATTCCAGCCCGCCCGCGCGGAAGGCGAAGACGCGTGGCGGCTCGGGGATTTACCGCGCACAGGAAACGGCTATGAGCTCGCGGTTCGCGGCACGGTGTCCGGAGCGCCGGGAGAATCCATCCGCATTGTTGCGCGGCTCGAAGAAGCGGATCGGACCGTGCTTGCGAGAAAAGAGCACGAACTTGCCATTACAAACGCAAAAGCCGAACTGACGCTCGCCGCAAAGCCCGCGCAGGGCGCCAAGCTCCAGTGGGGCGAGAAGCTCGACGTGCAACTCACGGTGAAGAACGCATCCGACTACGCAATGCGCAGCGCGGTGGTGAGCGTCGCGCTCGCCGACGAGGACCTGTGGCAGGCCGATTCCTTTGCAATCGGGCAGGGAGGATTCTTTGAGGGCGGGAACGTGCTCTGGGATTCCACCACCACCTCTGCTTTTGAGTCCCTCGCGCCGGATGGTTCGGTGACGCTCTCGTTTGCCCTCGCGGCGCGCGAGAATCCGCGCCACGGCTTTAGCGGCACGCCTGCCATTACCGCGAAAGCCACGCTCCGTGCCACCTTGCGCGACGAAGAAACAACGGCTGAAAGCGAAACCCTCACGGTTAAAATTTTTTCCAATGTTGAACTTGGAGCCGCGGGCCAGTACAAAAGCGGACTCCATCCTCCGCTTCCGGGCCAAGAAACAACGTATGCCATTTCCTGGACGCTGGGCCCTTCAAACGGGGAGCTCAAAAATCTTGAGCTCAAAACCGAACTCTCCTCGGGCACGCGCTGGATTGGCACTACGGATTACTCCGTGGGAGAACTTTCGCACCAAGGGGGCCGCGTCACGTGGCGCGCGAGCCGCGTTCCGGCGCTTAATGAGCCGATTGCCATTCAGTTTACGGTGGGGATGACATCCTCCGGCGCGGCGACCAATAGCACGGCTATTGTGGGAGAGAGCACGCTTACCGCAACGGACGCGGCCGCCGAGGAAGCCATGGAATTTTTCCTGCCGGCAGTGACGGTCGGGAGTATCCAATAAATACCAAATGATTCAATGTCAAATGATTATTTTGACATTAGGGTTTAGGATTTCATTTGGCATTTGAGCTTTGGCATTTGGCTTTATGTTTAAAGTAACCAAAAAGTCAAAGCGTTCAAATGCGCGCATTGGCATCATTCATACCCCCCACGGCGTTATCAAAACGCCGGCATTTATGCCCATTGCCACCAAGGGCGCAGTCAAAACGCTCGCGGCAGAGGAGCTTAAGCGTCTCCGGGCGGATGTGATTCTCTCCAACACCTACCACCAGCTTTTGCGGCCGGGCCTCGCCGTCCTCAAAAAAGCGGACGGCCTTCACCGCTTCATGCAGTGGCGCGGCCCCATGCTCACGGACTCGGGCGGGTTTCAAGTGTTTTCGCTGGCCAACATCCGCAAGATACTTCCGGAAGGGGTTCGATTCCGCTCGCACATAGACGGCGCCGAGTTTTTACTCACGCCGAAAAAAGCGCTCGAGATTCAGGCGGTTATCGGCTCTGACATTCGAATGGTTTTGGACGTGTGCGCTCCGTACCCTTGTTCACGAAAAGAAGCAGAACGGGCTGTGGAATTGACCACGAAGTGGGCTAAAATTTCCCGTCACCCTGAGCGGAGCGCCAGCGGAGCCGAAGGGTCTAGCGTGAATACCAACATAGATC
>CAZBWF010000078.1:0-3231 GCA_964495675.1 uncultured Gammaproteobacteria bacterium | reverse complement strand
TCGGCAAAAATGTCGGGCGTGAATTTGTAGCAGCCAATGGAGACCCAGTTGGAAATAAACTCTTTTGGTTTTTCAACGAACCCCACGACCTTCTCGCCTTCCATGAGCGGCACGCCGTACTTTTCCGGGGTCTCGCTGTAGCGCAAACTGATGTAATTAAACTCATCATCCAGCTCTCGCATGGCCGCCAAATCCCGCGGGCTGTAAAGATTATCGCCATAAATGCACACAAAACTTTCGCCGCCGACCGCCTCGCGGGCAGAGAGCACCGGAATGGCGGTACCGTACTTTTCTGTTCCCATGGTTTTGAACTGGTCAACAAGCGTCAATGGAAACTCGCGCCCTTCTCCGGCCGCAAACTCCTGCATTTTTTCGGCGTGATTGCCGACAACCAGAATCATTTCGCCGAATCCCGCGCGCTCCAAATTTTTGAGCACATAGTAGATGAACGGCTTGTCCAAAACGTCAATGAGATGCTTGGGCCTGTCTTTGGCAAGCTCAAGCATTCTGGTGCCCTTGCCAGCCGCGGGAATCACAACTTTCTTAATCATATGATTCGGCGCACATTTCTTGCTAACCTATACACCCTATACCACCACGGTTTGCAAATCAAGTCAAACGAGTGCGGGTAGCACACGAGCGTTCCGCCGAATCAGCCCTTGAACCTCGTAATGCCCTCCCACGATTTTTTATACGCGGCGTGGGTGCGGTCGTCCGGGTTCACTCCGCCCAAATCGTAGTAGTGTACGCCGCGCTTTTTGGCATCTTGCATAATTTCCCAATGCAAAAGGTATGGAGCCATTATCTCGCGGTGCTCGTTGGAGGAAGCGCCATGAGCATACGTTGCCGTATCCCCAAATGAAATAACAAGCGCGCTCGCAACAGGCGCCCCCCGATAGGTTGCCTGCCACGTGGCAATGAAATCTTCCGGAAGCGCATCAACCATTTTTTGATAGTATGCGTCCGGATGCGGGGTAAATTTTCCCCGTTCTTTTGTTTCGCGGTTGAGCCGGAGAAAATCTTCAACCGACCCCTCGCCGATGACAACCCCCTTCCGTTCGGCAACGCGGATATTGTAGCGCGTTTTTTGGTGCATGGCCGCCAGTAGTTCACCCTCGGTTTTTGAGAGGTCAAGGATGCTCGTGCACTGGGGCTGGGTCGCCGGAACAAACCAGAGTGGGCGGGTGTTCCGCATACGCTCCTCTTTTTCTGAAGACGGGAGAAAC
Organism: uncultured Gammaproteobacteria bacterium; assembly: GCA_964495675.1. GTDB lineage: Bacteria > Patescibacteriota > Patescibacteriia > UBA2169 > UBA2169 > CAZBWF01. The sequence goes on along the minus strand of CAZBWF010000078.1, from coordinate 2,005 downwards.
CGGCGGACGGGGTCTATGCGGGAAAACAGTGCTCCCGCGCCTCCGAGGCGTTCCTCAAATGACGCAAGCGCGGAATATATATGCTCCGCCTCGCGAACAACCACCGGGCCGTGCGGAACATACCAATAAAAAAATCCGCCCGGGAATTGCATGCGGATCGCCTGCGCCATCAGTTCGTCGCGCCATGAAAGGCGAAGAACCTTTCGCCCGAGTGACTCCTGAAACTCGCCCCATTGCCAGGATTGCAAAAAACGAGCGTGCTGTTGATTGCCGACAAGCTCGTTCCAAGCACCCCTGTCTTTTGCTTCTTGCCACATCACTGCTGTCGTCTACCCAAAATTTTTAAAGCCGCCCTCACCTTGCTTCCCACATCCTCCCCCTCTGCGCCATTCAGCGCCTCGCGCGCCTGCTCCCGAGAATAGCCAAGTGATTCGAGCGCCGCGAGCGCCTCGGATTCCAACGCAAGCGCCGGATGGTCTACCGGGCCCGAATCCGCGGCAAGCGAAAGCGCTTTGCTGGCAAGTTCCAGTACAATCCGTTCTGCGGTTTTTTTGCCCACACCCAAGCCGAGAAGTATATCGCTCTTCTGGGTCTGAATTGCCGCGGCTAAGTCCTTCGGCCTAACGAGCGACAGGATGCCAAGCGCTGATTTCGGGCCAATGCCTTTTACGTTTAACAACAGCTTGAACCAGTCAACCACTCCCTTGTCCGAGCTGCCATATAAATCCAAGGCATCTTCCTTTACTGCAAGATAGGTGTGGAGCCGGACTTCGCTGCCCTTTGCCATCTGGCCCAATTCTCCTGCCGGAATAAAAACCTTGTACCCCACGCCGGCAACATCAACAATAACCGCATTTTCCGTTTTTTCGACGAGTTTTCCTGCTAAAAAAGCAATCATACCCAGTATATCAACTTCGACACTTCTGTTGCTGTGCCTGTGATTATCTTAATAGTGTTATGTGGCATATATTCAATATAATCAACCCTAATTGAGTGCGGACAACAGAAGCAGAGGCACAGTAGTCGAAGTTGTATTACTGGGCATATATATAAGTATAGGCACTTGCCTGCTTTTTTACAAAGAAAGAAGGGTGCCTCTCCACGAGAGCACCCTTCATATACGTAGGCCGCCGGACGGTTAGCTGCATGGGTGCTTTTCAAAAACATCCGAATCGCAGAAGTCATTGAACTCTGCAACGGCTGCAACTGCGGCATCGTGGTCGAAGCCGCCGCGGATTACGTACTCAGTTGGCGCTCCCGGCTGTTCCCTGCGGATAACCATCGCTCCCTTGATCCTGCGGTGCGCCGTGAGCGCGGCGACGATGCTTCGTGTTACCAGCTCCCATTCACGCCCATCCTCCCCCGGAAACGATTTCAGAGTCGAGCTCCCATCTGTTATGTCGGTTATCGAGCCCGGCATGACGCCTCCCTTGTTAAACAATGAGCGACTGTTGCTTGACTTTAACACCTCCAAGCAATAAGGTGGTGAGTAGGCACTATAGCAAAAAAAGCAATGAAATTCAAGCTGAAATCCCAATTCAAACCCACCGGCGACCAGCCGAGCGCCATTCTACATCTGGTGCGCGGAGTGAGCCGCGGCGCGGAACACCAAACGCTCTTGGGCGTCACCGGCTCCGGCAAAACATTCACCATGGCGAATGTTGTTAGCGAAGTCCAAAAACCAACACTCGTCATCTCGCACAACAAAACGCTTGCGGCACAACTTGCGAGCGAGTTCCAAGAGTTCTTTCCAAACAACGCAGTGCACTATTTTGTGTCCTACTACGACTACTACCAGCCCGAGGCCTACATCGCGAAATCCGACACCTACATTGAAAAAGAAACGCAAATCAACGAGGAAATTGACCGCTTGCGCCTCGCCTCCACCCAAGCACTCTTAACGCGCAAAGATGTGCTGATTGTGGCATCCGTCTCCTGCATCTACGGCCTGGGTAATCCGGCCAATTGGGAAAAAGCGCAAATTGCGATTAAAAAAGGCGCGCGG
>CAZBWF010000077.1:0-3301 GCA_964495675.1 uncultured Gammaproteobacteria bacterium | reverse complement strand
GCATTTGTAAATTTGTAGCAGTATTTGTAAATTAGTGGGTATATCATGAACACCCTCGTCCAATACATCAGAGATGCCCGTGAAGAGCTCTCAAAAGTGAGCTGGCCTTCGCGCGAGCAGACCACGAACTCCACGGTGCTCGTGGTTGCCGTGAGCATTGTAATTGCGGCCTTTTTGGGCGCGGCGGACTATGGGCTGAATAAACTGCTCGAATTTTTGCTTGCCGCGTTTTAATCATGCCAAAACAGACGCAAAATCTTGGGCGCCGCTGGTACGTGCTTCATACCTATTCGGGATATGAGGAAAACGTGGCGCGGAATTTGAAGCAGCGCATTGAGTCGCTCGACATGGGCGACAAGATTTTCAGCGTACTCGTGCCCACGGAAACCAAGATTAAGGTAAAGAGCGGTAAGCGCGTTCCGGTGACTGAAAAAATTTTTCCGGGCTACGTGCTGGTGGAGATGGTGGTGACGGACGATTCGTGGTATGTGGTGCGCAACACGCCGAACGTGACCGGCTTCATCGGCACCGGCACCACGCCCACGCCCATTTCCGAGGAGGAGGTAAAATCACTCCAAAAGCGCATGGGCGTGAAAGAGCCAACGTTCAAGGTGGACATTACCCCGGATACTCCCGTGAAGATTACGGACGGGCCGTTCAAGGAATTCGAGGGCAAGGTTTCGGAGGTGGATGAGTCGCGCGGCAAGATTAAGGTGCTCGTTTCCATGTTCGGCCGCGAGACGCCGGTTGAGCTGGACTTTTTGCAGGTTGAGAAAATATGACAGCGATACGAAAGTCATACGAAAACATACGAAAAACACGAAAATTATGTTTCGTATCTTTCGTATGCTTTCGCATTAATTTAGTATCGCTTTATGGCTAAGGAAATTAAGGCAATCGTCAAACTGCAGATTCCGGCCGGAGCCGCAACGCCCGCCCCGCCTGTGGGCACCGCGCTCGGTCCTCATGGCATCAATATGCAGGATTTCTGCTCCCAGTACAACGCCAAGACCGCGGATATGCGCGGGCAGATTGTGCCGGTTTTGATTACCATCTACAAAGACCGGAGTTTCAGCTTTATTCTCAAAACACCGCCGGCCGCCGAGCTTTTGAAGAAGGCCGCAAACATCAAGAGCGGGTCCGGCACGCCGAACACCAAGAAGGTCGGCAGTGTTTCGCGCGCGCAGGTGCGCGAGATTGCGGAAAAGAAAATGCCGGATTTGAACGCGGCCAGCGTTGAAGCGGCCATGCGCACCATTGAGGGCACGGCGCGGCAGATGGGGCTTGAGGTAAAATAATTTTAGTGGCGTGGTATTGTAGTATTGTGGTATCGTAGTTACCAATCCACTACAATACAATAATACCACGCCACCTCGTTAACTAATCGTATAAACATTTCATAAACAAAATTAATACGAACTCGATACGTATATTTGTTTTCATTGGTTGGCCTCGTGCGCATGATTATCGCCGGCGTCCGCTTTATCGACATGGGCCTCAAGGCCTGGGTGTTCACCGAAGCGGACAAGACCGATTGGCGGTTTGAGGCCGCGCCTCGCGTCATCACCGAGGATGGGAAACCGGTTCCCGAAGAGCTTACGGACGAAGAGAAAGAGGCGCGTCAGGCCGAACAGATTCGCTCACAGCGCCAGCGCGATGCGGCTAACTCCCTTGCCATGCTCATTGTGGGAGCGCCGCTCTACGTGTACCATTGGCGGCTGGCAGGGAAGCGGAAGGACGAGGAATAGCATACGAAAGGCGCAACCGCCGCCAGAGGCGGCGGATATACGAAAGCGCCCATACGAAATTTCGTATCTTTCGCATGTTTTCGTATTGATTTAGTATCGCTTTAATTAGTGGGAGAGTGCACTAGTCCGCATTCATTAGAACCACGCGGGGAACGTAACCAATCCCCGGAAGAATATGGCAAAACATTCAAAGCGCTTTCGGGCGCTGAAAGAAAAAGTCTCCGCCCAATCCGCCCCGGGCGGATCTGGCGGAGGGCATTTTTTTTCGTTGGATGAGGCAATCCCGTTGCTTAAAGAATCCGGCAACGTCAAATTTGATGCGGGCGTGGAACTCCACATCCACACTGGTATTGACGTGAAGCAGTCGGACCAGGGCGTGCGGGGTACCGTGAATTTGCCGCACGGGAGCGGCAAAAAGCAAAAGATTGCCGCACTAACCGCGAATCCGGAGACGGCCAAAAAAGCAGGAGCTGAAATTGCGGGCGGGGAGGAATTCATCAAAGAGATTGCGGCCGGCCGCATGGATTTTGATGTGCTTGTTGCCGAGCCGGTCTTTATGCCCAAGCTCGCGCCGGTTGCCAAAATCCTGGGCCCTCGCGGATTGATGCCCTCCCCGAAGAACGGCACTGTGGCGCCGGACGTGACCAAGGCCATTGCCGAGCTTTCTGCCGGCAAAATGGCGTTCAAGAACGATGATACCGGCCACATCCACTTGCTCGTGGGCCGCGCTTCGTTTTCCGCAGACCAACTGAAAGAAAACATCCAAGCGGCCTACGCGGCCATCAAGGCCGCCAAGCCCGCGGCCGTGAAGGGCACGTTTATCCAGAACACTACTTTGGCCGCCTCCATGGGGCCCGGGATTCGGGTGGAGTTGTAATTCAATACCCCCCTTGGCTCCACATAGGGGACGTCTCATGACGAGATGTTTTTTGTTTTGAAAGAAATTGCCTGCTGTATTGCGAAGCGGAACCGCTTATGCCGTGTTGTACGATGTTGGTTTTCAATTTATTCAATTATTTGGGCAGTTTTTTACTGTCACATTGACAGCATAGATATAAAGATGGTAAAAGGAATAGTCGCAATTCCGCGACTAAATTAAGGAGGGGTAACACAATGAGCGCAACCAAGGAGGCGGTGGTAGCCATCGGAGCAGAGCTCGTCCCTGCGGAGAGCATCACGATGCTCGTTCTCCGTCATCTCCTCGAGGGGAAGATGGTCGTGCGAGTGACCATCGATGGGCAGACCCACGAGGGGTACGTCCATCGGCTGGACTTCGGCAAGGGGGCGGAGTACGTGTTCGCCAACATCTGGGTCGACGACCTGGAGATGGATGAGACCATCAAGGTGTCCATCAACCTCGACGGGACGGTGACGGTTCTCTCGGCTGGGGCCGTGTAGCCCATCGTTGGACTATCGCAGGTTCGGCTCCAGACAATCTCGTGCCCATCCCGTTCCGACGACCCGCTGTGCTTCGTGCCCGGCGGGTCATTTTTATTGAAATAAAACTGCTCAAATAATTGAATTGAAAAAAGAATTGAAAACCAATTTCGTAC
>CAZBWF010000076.1:265-3308 GCA_964495675.1 uncultured Gammaproteobacteria bacterium | reverse complement strand
CAAACTCGCGCTCAAGCGCGGCGAGCGCGCGCGGCCGGTCTCCTTCGGCGACCGCATCAACAAACGACCAAATGTCTTCGGAAATCGGCGCGCGGACGTGGGCGCGGACATCATCCGCAGTAATGGTGCCGGAAGAAGCGTGGGCGAGTTTAATGGCTTCGTTCCGTGCGCGCCAGGAATCAGCCCCCGCTATGACCGCGAGCTCGGAAACCGCATTCGGAGCAATGGCGCCTCCAAGCTCACGGACGGCCTCCATAATCACCGATGAAACCGCTGCCTGGTCCGGCGGCCCAAACTCCCGGCTCCACGGCTCCGCCGCAAGTTTTTTTACGAGTGACGTGCGCTTATCCGCGCTCCCGGCATGGTACACAACAAGGGAGGTGTCCGCCGCAATGTTATCGCCCTCAATGAGCGATTCCAAAGCCGTTCGAAGTTCAGTATTCTCAAGCGCGCGGCGGGCAACCACAAGCCGCTTGGACGAAAAGAGTCCGCCGCCGGTGACCATGGAAACAAAATCCTCCGCACTTCCCTCGTCAGCATCAAATGCGCTCACCGCATTGCCCGCGGGGTCGTGCTTTTTCTTGAACTGCTCCACAACGCTCTCCAAAAAGCGCCGGGAGCGGTACGTATCTTCGCCGTGAATGAGTATCATCATGCTAGTGGGCCTCCTGCCAATTCTTGCCTTGGTGAACCTCAACGACAATTGGCACACGGAGCTTAACCACGGATTCCATGGTTTCGCGGACAAACTCGGCAACGCGCGCCGCATCTTTCGCCGGCACCTCGAACACCAGCTCGTCATGCACCTGCATCAGCATCCTGCTCGCTCGACTCACCTTTGAAAATTCCCCGTGGATTGCAATCATAGCCATTTTGATAATGTCTGCCGCGGTGCCTTGAATTGGCATGTTCGTGGCAAGCCGCTCGGCGGCGGCGCGGAGTTGCGGCACGCCGGAGTTGATGTCCGGCAAGTGTAGCCGCCGGCCGAACTTGGTTTCCACAAAACCCCGGGAGTGCGCGAGCGCAATGTTTTCATCAACATAATCGCGCACCCCGCTGAAGGACTCAAAATAGCGGTCAATGAATTCTTTGGCGCGTGCGTGCGGCATGCCGGTGCGTTGGGCCAAGCCTCGGGCACCCATGCCGTAGAGCACCCCGAAGTTCACCTCCTTGGCCGTGCGCCGGATTTCGGGCGTTACCTTGGATTCCGGAATTTCGTGGACAAACGCGGCCGTGGAGGTGTGAACATCTTTCCCTTGTTTAAAAATTTCAATCAGCCGTTTGTCGCCGGAAAGGTCTGCAGCGATGCGCAATTCAATCTGAGAGTAGTCGGCCGAGAGGAGCACGTTGCCGCGCTCCGCAATAAACCCCTTGCGGATTTCCCGCCCAAGCTCGGTGCGGATGGGAATGTTCTGCAGGTTCGGGTCGGACGAGGAAAGGCGGCCGGTTGATGCCACGGTCTGGTTGAAGTGCGTGTGCACGCGCCCGGTTTCCTTGTTCACCAAGCGGGGGAGCGCATCAAGGTACGTACTCTTGAGCTTGGCGAATTCTCGGTGCTCCATAATGAGCGGAATAATGGGGTGAGCGTCTGCGAGTTTTTCAAGCTGGTCTGCGGCCGTGGAAAACCCGGTCTTGATTTTTCCGATGCCCACAGTCGAGAGTCCGAGCTTCTCAAAAAGCACCTCTTTGAGCTGCAGGGGGGAATTCACGTTAAACTCGGTGCCCGCGCTCTTAAAAATCTTTTTTTCAATCCGGCGGATGTCGCTCCCGACTTTCTTTGACATCTCCTCCAAAAAAACTGAATCAATTTTGACTCCGGCCTCCTCCATGGCAACCAGCGCCGCAAGGAGCGGCATCTCTATGGTGCGAAAAAGCTCATCAAGCTTCTCGCGCGAGAGCTCCGGCGCAAGCTTCTCGGCAAGCCGCAAGGTGTAGTCCGCATCTTCTGCGGCATAGTCCGCAACCTGCTCAAGGGGAACATCCGTCAATGAACGCTGCTTTTTCCCGCGCGGGCCGATGAGGCGCTCAATGGGCACCATTTCATGCTTGAGCTCCACGAACGCCAGGTCATCGAGTGAGTTGCTGCGGCCGGTGGGATGCAGGAGGTATGCCGCAATCTTGGTGTCGAACGCGACGCCGGAAAGCTCAAAGCCGGCGCGATGGAGCACTTCAATATCATACTTAATGTTGTGCCCGTACTTTTTGATGTCCGGAGACGCAAAAACCTCGCGGAACTCTTCTGCAACATCAGCGGTAACATAGTACGCTTCCCCGGGTGTTGCGGCGAGTGAAACGCCGAGCATACGGGCCGTAATCGCGCCCAGCGAATCGGTTTCAGTGTCCACCGCCAACGCGCGGGCCTTGAAAAATTTCTCCGCGAGTTCCCGCGCTTCGGCGCGGGAGGAAATGAGCCGGTACCCCTCCCGAATGGAAAAATGTTCCGCACTCTCTCGGTGGTGAGCGGTGAAAAGCGACGCCTGCTCGTTCGCTTCGCGCGGCGCGTAGTCGCCTAAAACCTGCTCTGCGCGGGAGATGAGCGAACGGAACTCCAGCCGACGAAAGAGCTCCAAAATGGCGTTCCGGTCACTCGGGCGCATTTCAAGTTCTTTCAGAGAAAAACTGAGCTTCATGTTGCGCTCAATGGTGGCAAGCTCCCGCGAAAGGAATGCGTTCTTCCGCGATGCGAGGAGCTTCTTTGCAATGGATTCCTTAATCTTGTCGCCGCCACCTTTTTTAAGGTAGGCGTATACCTCGTCGATTGAATCAAACTTCGACAAAAGTTCTTTTGCGGTCTTCTCCCCCACGCCGGCAACCCCGGGAATGTTGTCCGAAGCATCCCCGGCAAGCGCTTTGTACTCAATCACCTTTTCCGGGCCGAATCCGTGCTTTTCGCGCACTCCGGGGATGTCGTAGGTAATGGTGTCGTTAATGCCGCGCTTGATGGTATACACCACGGTGTGCTTGTCCACGAGCTGGAGCGCGTCCATGTTTCACCGCCCGAGAGCGTGTTTGCCGTTCGGTCGAGCGTCAGGTATCCGATTCC
>CAZBWF010000076.1:0-255 GCA_964495675.1 uncultured Gammaproteobacteria bacterium | reverse complement strand
CAATCGTGCCAATCACATCGTCCGCCTCCACACCGGCCTCCTCCACCACGCGGAACCCAAAGTGCTCCGCCGTTTCCTTGATGAGCGGAATTTGGGCGTAGAGCTCATCCGGCTGCTTCTCGCGCGTTGCTTTGTAGGCCTCAAATTTCTCGTGGCGGAATGTGCCGCCCGGCGGGTCAAACGCAACGGCTCCGTAGTCGGGCTTCAGCTCCCGTATAATATTGAGCACAATCGAGGCGAACCCATACACCGCGT
>CAZBWF010000075.1:0-3345 GCA_964495675.1 uncultured Gammaproteobacteria bacterium | reverse complement strand
GCTCGTTTCTTGGCTTCTACAATAGCGTGTTCTGAAAAATCAAATGCTGTCATGCCGAAACCCCGTTGCGCCAGCCAAATACTGTTTCTGCCCTTGCCGCACCCCATCTCGATACCCCGAAAATTTTTGGAGGAGTTTCTTGCAGTAAGCCACGAAAAAAATTTCGTTACTCCGCTCGAAGCATCGCGCTGGTCCATCTGAAGTAAAACGAGAGGATTCTTGTGTTCTTCCTCCCAGACCTCTCTTTGCTTGTCATGGTCAGTAGTCATGAATTTTTGCCGAACTGGAACCGCTCCACCAGCGAATACGTCGGCCCCTGTGGTGCCAATTTCGACTCGAGTAATTCGCAGTACGTGATGGGAAACGGCGCAAGTTCCTCTTTCTTAATCCCCACGGCATCTTCCAGCCCGGTCACTTGGTTGATATCGTCAACTGAGATGCGTTCAGGATATTTAATACGAGCGAGTGTCACGTGCGGGATAACATCTTTTCTCAACGGGTCGAGCCCGAGCAACTCCTCTCCGATTGATGCGATTGCCTCCACCAAGCGCGCGTACTCGGGCGTTGAGACAAACTCCGCCCAAATCATGCGCGGAATGCGGCCCGGAAGCGCAAACGTGATGCACTCATACGCGAGTTCCGCCGGCGGCGTTGCCGAAACAATCGGACGGATTGTATCGCAGAGTAGTGCAACCTTTTCATCTTCAACATTCCCAAAAAAGAAAAGCGTAATATGCAAATTCTCCACCGGCGTCCAGCGCAATCCGGCATCCGCGTTTTCAAAATAATGCAACGTCCGGCCGAGCGGGGTCGCGAGCTTTGCGGGGACGGGCAATGAGAGGAACAATCGACGGCTCATACGACATCCGCAATCGCGGCAATCACCAAGGCAATGTGCTCGTCCGCATCAACGCCGAGCTCGGCAATCGCTTGCGTAATTTCCTCGCGGTTTACCTTGGCCGCGAACGCTTTGTTTTTTAATTTTTTCTTCACGGACTTTGGCTCCATGCCAAAAAATCCGCCGGGCCGCACCAATGCACACGCCACAATAAATCCCGCGAGCTCATCAACCGCAAACAGGCACTTTGCCATGGCGGATTCCCTGGCAACGCCCGAGTAGGTGGCATGCCCCAGAATGGCCTGGATAATTTCTTCCGGATACCCCTCCCCGCGCAGTATTTCAACCCCGACAAACGGGTGCTTGTCTGGATATGCCTCATAATCCATGTCATGCAGTAATCCGCACGCTCCCCAGAGCTCCGCATCTTCACCGTGCTTTTTGGCGCAGGCGCGCATTGCCGCTTCCACGGCCAAGCAGTGCCCGCGGAGCGACTCCGAAGCCACATGCCGACACAAAAGTTCCCACGCTGAATCTCGTGTGATGTTCATAGGGTATACAGGACACAGGAGCGAGCGCAAGGTATTTCCGACGCGAGGACTGTTTGAGCCCGCCCCGGGCGGGCGAGTTCCGCAGCTAGAAAATATCTTGCGCTCGCTCCTGATCAATCATGCTTGGGACTTTTCCTCGGTCGGCTCAATTCTGTGCGAGCCGTCCGTGCAGGAACACGGCTCCAAGGGCTGCCCGTTCTTGGGGCACCCTGCGGTCTGGCACGTTCCGGGCTCGGGCGCAACCCCGTTGCACCCGCCGGTGCAGATGTAGTGAGTTGTGGTGTCAATTTCTTCCATGAAAAACAAGCGCGAGCGCGGCCAGGGCAAGGCCCACATCGCGGAACACAATGTCCCACGCGCTCAAATTAAATACCGTAATGCCGACCAGTGACGCGGCCGCGAGAAACCCCGCAAGGCGGGCCGCCTTGCCGGAAAGAATCACAAGCCCGAGTACCACCTCGAACACCGCAAAAATCTTGAGAAACGTTTCCGCCGGCAGTATGGAGGAAACGAATTGCGGCACAAAGCCGCTCCACATGCCCGGGTCCTGAAACGATGCAATGCCGGCGTAGAGGAGTACGAATGCAAGTCCGAGGCGGATGAACAGCATACGATTATTCTTCAACAAGTAAGGTTCCCTTCATGCCGAGCGCGCGGTGCGAACCCACGCCGCAGTAGTACTCAAACGAGCCGGCCCTGTCCGCCACAAAAATGACGGAAGATGATTGACCCTCGTTCACCTGCTCGGTGCGCGCGTTAAATCCGTCGAGCGTCCAATCATGGAACCCGCCGGCGCTCGTGAAATTGATGCGCACGGTATCGCCCTTTTTCACGGTAATGGTGTCCTGCGAAAAGGCGAAATTTTGTCCCGTGATGTTGAATTCTTTGGCTCGAGCGGCGGCATCTTCTTCCATCATGCTTTCTCCGGGTGCGGGCGACTCCTCCTCCATCATTGCGCCTTCTTCCTCCATGGATTCACCCTCCGCGCCCTCACCCATCGCCTCTCCTGACTCCTCCTCCATCATGGATGCCTCTTGGCCCTGGCTCTCGGCCTGCGGCTCCGCCGGTTCTGTCCCACGCATGCGCGCGAATGCGAACGCGCCCACGGCAATCACCACAACGGCGATAATAACACCCAGTGCCCTACTGCTCGATTTTTTATTTGATTCAGACAGATTTTCCTCCGAGATTCCCGGTTGCATGCTTTCTTCAGACATACGCGTATCATTAATATATAAATCCTAAGCACTAAATCCTAAATTCTAAACAAATCACAATTTCTAAATTCAAAAATTCCAAACAGATCTGTTTTGAATTTTGAGCATTGGGATTTTGAATTTGTTTAGGATTTAGATATTAGGATTTGGAATTTGTTGATGAGGAATACCTCTCGCCCACGGCCTCCCAATCCACCACATTCCACCACGCCGAAACATAATCAGGCCTGCGGTTTTGATAGTTGAGGTAGTATGCGTGCTCCCACACGTCGAGCCCGAGGATGGGCGTGTCGCCCTGCGCAAGCGGAGTATCTTGATTGGCAGTTGAGTAGATGCTAAGCGTCCCGTTCTTTTTCACGAGCCATGCCCAGCCGCTTCCGAAACGAGTTGCCGCGGCATTTGCAAACTGCTCTTTGAATTGGCTAAACCCTCCGAATGCGGTTGTGATGGCGGAAGCGATTGCCCCGCTTGGCTCTCCGCCCCCGGAAGGACTCATCAGTTCCCAAAACAGGGTGTGATTGTAATGCCCACCCCCGTTGTTTTGCACGGCAGTGCGGATGTCTTCCGGAATCGCGGCAAGATTAGCCAAGAGTTCCTCAATGGATTTTCCGGAAAGCTCCGAATGGCTCGCCAAGGCCGCATTGAGCTTGTCAACGTACCCTTGGTGATGCTTGCCATGGTGGATTTCCATGGTTGCGGCGTCTAGGTGCGGCTCCAGCGCGCCAAAATCGTAGGGTAG
>CAZBWF010000074.1:0-3446 GCA_964495675.1 uncultured Gammaproteobacteria bacterium | reverse complement strand
ACAAATCCATGGGCCGTGTAGATTATTTTTGGAACGCCGAGTTTTTTTCCTGCCAATGAGCCGAGCACTCCGGCTTTTGAACTGTTTAGGTGGAGGATATCCGGTTTGATTTCGGCAATGAGCTTTTTTAGCTCAAAATAGGCCAAAATCTCTTGGATGGGGGATATTGCTCGAACCAGGTGTTTGAGGCCTCGTATGGCTATTTTTTGGGCTCTAGCGCGGTCAAAAAGACCACCCTTAAGGCCACCTGTCGCTATGTATATTGAATATTGACTTTTATCTAAATTCGTGGCCAAATCAAAAACGTATCGCTGAGCTCCACCGAATTCCGTCTGGGTTACAATGTAGAGAATTTTAGTCATTATTTCCCTTGTTTTTTAAATCATTTTTGGTAGTATTACTCCATGTCAACAATTTTTATCCTACCATGTCAAATCAACTGTCTACAATAGGGATCTTTGGGGGCGGCGTAGTCGGAAAAGCATGCGCTGCTTTTTTTAAAGGGGCCGCCATTTACGACAAGTTTAACCCCATGGACCCCCTTGAGGAGGTTTTGGAGCGGGATGTGATTTTCGTGTGCGTACCAACGCCGTTCAATGGCGGATTTGACCGGTCAATTTTGGAGGAGGTATTTGCTGAAATTGGGAAGGACGGAAAAGAGCGTATTGCAGTCATCAAGTCAACAAGCATTCCTGGGACCACGGACTATTTCCAAAAGCAGTATCCGCACCTCAAGGTGCTCTTCAACCCGGAGTTTTTATCCGAAAAGACGGCAGTGGAGGACTTTGCCAATCCCGATAAACAGCTCGTCGGTTTTACCGAGGCGAGCCGTGGCGTTGCGCAGGAAATTTTAGATATGCTTCCGGATGCGCCGTACAAAAAAATCATGCCCGCCTCCGCGGCCGAACTCGTGAAATATGCCGTTAATACCTACTATGCGACAAAAGTCGTTTTCGGAAATATGCTCTATGACCTTGCTCGCGCCGCGGGCGTTGACTACAACGAGGTGAAAGAGGCGTTTGTTGCTGACCAGCGCATTGCGGATTCGCACTTTGATGTTTTACACGGCGGCTATCGCGGGTACGGCGGCAAGTGTTTGCCCAAGGACTTGCTTGCGCTGGTTGCGTTTGCGAAAAAACAAGGAGTTGATGTGGGGCTTTTGGAGAAAGTTGATGAGATGAATGGAAAATTAATGTCATTGCGAGGAGGCGTACTCGCCGACGAGGCAATCCCGCGAACAGACGAAAATGGCACGGGATTGCCTCGGTCGTGAATACACTCTCTCGCAATGACAATACTATATGAAACGAATCGCCCTATTCTCAATCACCTACCATCCGTTTATCGGCGGGGCCGAGGTGGCTATAAAAGAGTTTACAGATCGGCTGACCGGGTATGAATTTGATTTGTTTACCGCGCGGTTGAACGTGCGCCTGCCGCGCCGCGAGCGCATTGGCAACATCAATGTGTACCGCGTTGGCAGCGGCCGTCCGTTTGCAGATAAAGTTCTGTATCCTTGGCGCGCCTCGCGCCTCGCTCTCCGCATGCATATAGGAAAACCCTACGACCTTGCGCACGCGGTGCTCGAGACCTACGCGGGCCTTGCCGCGCTCCTGTTTAAAAAAAAGCGTCCGGCCGTTCCCTACTTCCTCACGCTCCAGAGCGGGGATCCGGATGAGTTTATCAGAAAGAGAACGTGGTTCTGGAGCCGCTGGTATCGTCAAATCTACACCGCGGCTGACCGCATTACCGCAATCAGCGCGTGGCTTGCCGAGCGCGCAAAGCGCTACGGCGCTCTTGGCGCGGTGGAGATTATTCCGAACGGCGTTGCTATTCCGCACTTTGGGGGCTTACAGCGAGCTGATGAGCGCCAGTTTATCCGTAACTCGTGGGGAGTTGGCGAAAAGGATTTTGCCGTTGTAACCGCATCGCGGCTCGTGCACAAGAACGGGGTGGATATTTTGATTGAGTCGCTTGGGCATCTCCCGGAGCATGTTAAGCTCGTTATTGCGGGAGCGGGGGAGGATGAGCAAAAACTGAAAGACCAAAGTTCAAAGTTCAAAGATAGAGTTATTTTTTTGGGAAAAATGGGGCACCAAGATCTGCCGCGCGTGCTCAAGGCGTGCGATGCGTTCGCGCGGCCTTCGCGTTCCGAGGGGCTCGGTAATGCGTTTCTGGAGGCCATGGCCGCCGGCGTTCCCATTGTCGGCACGCCGGTCGGCGGCATTGTGGATTTTTTGAAAGATGGTGAAACAGGGTTGTTCGCTCAAGTCGAGAACCCCAAAAGCGTGGCCGAAAAAATAAATCAGCTTGCCACAGATGCCGCGCTCCGGAAACAGCTTGTCAAAAACGCCGCATCGCTGGTGGTGGAAAAGTATGATTGGGACGCCATTGCAGAGCAGTATGCGCGTGAGTATCAGGCCCTAATCGGAGGAGAGCATGTACCAAGCGCTTAAACAGCGTTTCGAGGGGGGACTTATTCAGAGAGCGCCGTGGCTTGGCGCGTTTTTTCATCGGCATAAAACAATCATCAAATACGCCATTGCCGGTGGAATAGCCGTGGCTGCTAATCTCGTTGTGCTGTACGTTTTTACGGACCTGTTGGGTGTGTGGTACGTTGCCTCGTCGGGCATTGCGTTTTGTGTTTCGCTCGCGGCCGGGTTTTCCTTGCAGAAGTTCTGGACGTTCCGCGATCCATCAATGCGGCGCATCAAGCGGCAGATGGCCATGTATCTTGGGGTCGGCATCCTGAATCTCATACTCGGTCCGGCCCTCTTGTATGTGCTCGTAGAAACGTTCGCCCTGTGGTATCTCGCAGCGCAACTCGTGGTAATGGTCCTTCTCGCCGGCGAAAGCTACCTCATCAATCGGTTTATCACATTCAAGAAAGAAACGCCGTATGAAGGTGCTGATGTTTAGTACCGATGCCTCAATTCTCGAAGTTGGCAGTGAGAGCTGGCATCGGATGAAAGAGTACGGAACACTGGCCGAGCGGTTGAATATTATTGTTTGCACGACCGGACCGAAAAAGCTGGAGCTGAAAGTTTCGGAGACCACGCGCGCCACACCTACGAATTCGCGGTCAAAGCTCTGGTACGTGCGGGATATAGTGCGCGTTGCAAAGCGATCTGTCAGCACGGACGTTGATTTGGTAACGGCGCAAGATCCGTTTGAAACCGGTTTGGCCGGGTGGCTCGTGGCGCGTCGGCTTAAAGCCAAGTTGCAGCTCCAGATTCACACTGATTTTTTGAGCCCACACTTCGCTCGTGAATCGCTCAAGAACCGAATCAGAATGCGGCTTGCCAAATGGCTGTTGCCCAAAGCCCATTCAATTCGCGTGGTGAGCAATCGTATCAAGAATTCGCTTCTTGATTTGGGCTTGCCGGAGAACAAGATCATCGTGCTTCCTATTTTTGTTGATGTGGAAAAAATTGCATCAGAACTGA
>CAZBWF010000073.1:2253-3486 GCA_964495675.1 uncultured Gammaproteobacteria bacterium | reverse complement strand
GGAACCAATTGGAACGCCATCGCATCCGGCGAGGCAAATGACGGCACGTATGCGTGGACCACGCCGATAATTGATTCTACAACCGTGCGCGTGCGCATTACAGCTACGGATGCGGCAGGACTTGCGGCAACAGATGTGTCAGATACCACGTTTTCAATCGGCCTGCCGCCCGTGATTGTACAAGCGCGCGCGGTTTCCAATACCTTGATTGAGGTTGAATGGAACAAATCCCTTGCCAGCGCAGGCCCGTTCGGCAACTACACCGCAACCGGCATTACTCCCACCACTGCCGCGGTTTCCGGCGGGAACAACAAAATCGTCAATCTCACCGTGAACGCGCTGAACAACACCGGCTTTACCGCGGCTGATTTAGCGGTTGTTGCAAATACAGTTACGGACACGTTCAATTTCCAGAACGAGGCCGCATCCGGCGTTGCAATTATTGATAAGCAAGCGCCGCAATTCAGCTTGGGGGCATCATACCCAAATCAAAATCAGTTGATTGTTGATGCGCGCCCCGGGTTACGCCTTGCCGTAAGCGAAGCGCCGGGCGGTTCCACGGTTTTAACGCTTGATGCGGCTGGAACGGCATATACTTACAATGCCCCTGAGGGCATCATCACGTTTACACCCGCCGCGGCTTTGGCATTTGGCAAGCACACGCTGGCTTTGGATTTGATTGATGCGGCCGGCAACGCGGCGCCGAGCTCGAGTTGGAACTTTTGGATTGATAGTTTTACTTTCTCAATTACAGCAACGCCGGTAAGTTTTGTTTACAATGGCAATGTTTCGGACGAAACCGGAATCGGCGAGGATCAGAATATTTCCGTATCCACGTTTGGAGCTGGATTCGGCATATTTGCTCGGTTTAATCCTGATTTTACGGACGGGGTTGGCAACACCATTACGGACGTGGATATCAAGCAGTCGGCGCAAGCGTGGGGGAGTAAAATTGATTTGAACGGCACAAACCTTGTGCAGATTGTGAACGTGCCTAAGCCCGCGCTCCCGAATGATGCCGCCCAGGTCTCCAATTATTCTTTTGATATCCGCGCCACGATTCCGGGCATTTTGCAGGCGGCCGGCACGTATGCGGGCACGCTTGAGTTTGTCGTGGTGCCGGAGTATTAATAGCGCGCGTTAGAGCGCAGGTGATTGTTCGCTTTATCGGCGGACAGCCACTTGCTCTCTCAATTAGAACCGGAGAGCAAGTTAACAAGCCATTACCTACAT
>CAZBWF010000073.1:1052-2243 GCA_964495675.1 uncultured Gammaproteobacteria bacterium | reverse complement strand
GCGCTGAAATGGAGCTCGCATGCCCCCCACGGGGGCTTCGCCTAGCCCCGCCTCATCTTGCGAGGCCGAGGCCTGGCCCGAGCCCCTTCTCTTTACGAGAGGAGGGGCGAGCACGCTCCGCGGTCGAATTTCGGCGGAGTAATGGGAATAGAAAAGGAGACATTCTATGAATAAGATTATCGCAACACTCTCGGCTTTTGCGCTCGTGGCAGTTTCCGTCATCGGGCCCGCGAACGCCGCTGGTGTGGCAATCTCGGTTACGTCCGGCGACCGTCAGACGTTTACCGTGAACTTGCCGGCAGGCGTTGATCTTGAAGCGGGTGATGTTATGACCCTCAAGATTACCACCGCCTCCAATGGTAACGCAGTTGACCTTTCGTCAAATGCGGTGACAACCGCAACGCTCGGCGTTGGGGCGGCTGAAACCCTCACCAACGACGGCGACGCGACAGGCACTATCGTCATTACCGAAGGCGGCAACGACGAGGCGGCTGGCGCGGATCTCGTGTTCACCTTGACGTCAGCCCTCGCGGACAACACCGCGTACGTGGTGGCGTACTCGGACACGGATTCGAACTTCAGCGCCGCGGTTGTAAGCTTCGGCACGGCAAGCGTCGTTTCCGTTACGGCAACGGTTGAGCCGGTGCTCACGTTCAGCGTGGCTGGCGGCAACGTTGCTTTTGGCTCCCTCAACCCGACCGGCAACAACCAAGCCGGAACCGAAACCACCGTTACCTTTACCACGAACGCCACAAGCGGCATCGTGATTAACGGCAGTGCGGTGGGCGGCGACACGGGCGCCACAGCAGGCGCTTTGGGCGTTTCTGGAACCGTGGACACCATTCCGGCCATTGGCGCGGAAACTGATCCGGCGGCTTTCAGCGACGCGGCTGAATACTTTGCCGTTGAATTGCGGACTCTTAACGCAACCGCAGGCACGGTGAGCGCGGACAACGCGTTCTCGAACGCCAACAATGGCACCGCAGACCGCGCAAACGCCCTCTCGGGCACGACCGCGCTCGTGAACAGCGCTTCCACTCCGGTGGCGGCCTCGTTCAACGTCCGCTACCACGTCGGCATCATTCCGACCACGGATGCGGGCGCCTACTCCGGCACCGTAACCTACACTGCGGCACCAACCTTCTAACGTGTTTGGTCGCGGTCTCGTTATTGCCAGAGACGCTCTCCCTT
>CAZBWF010000073.1:270-1023 GCA_964495675.1 uncultured Gammaproteobacteria bacterium | reverse complement strand
CGCGAGGTGGGGGAGAGCACTGTGGCGGTAATCCCCGGGTTGTTCTTTTCCACCACACAACATGAAAGGGTTTGCGTATGCTCGTGTATGTTGAGCAACAGAGCGGCAACGTGATTCTTCAAGGAAAAACACTCCAGGTGGAGTTTCACGCGCGGCCGGGCGGCATTGACTGGCAGATTGGATACAGCTTTCATGCCTCGAGGTTCCGGGTCCAGGTGCCGGTGAACAAGGGCGTCATTCCGGATGAGCTCGAGAGCATGCTCGCATCAGGCGGCGGCACGGACGACATTGCGGCGCTCCGAAACTGGCTCGCTGCAAACCAAGGAGAACTGCGCAATCTCGCAAGCGCCATACTTGAAGCCCAAAAGCGCTTTAAGGATGCCACTGGCGGAGGGGATCATCTTCGTCATATGCGCCGCATCAACTGATTGGGGCTGGCCCGCCGATTCGGTGGGCCGCCCCAATTTCTCTATTACGTGCAGATGTATGGAGCAACCATACATCTGCATGGAATGAGGTTATGTACCTTGTCAAAAAATAGGAAATGTGCTATAGTTAATTATATGACCACATATACCCGCTATAGCATTTGGACTTTGGCTCTATATAGCCAAAAATTACTGCAAATTTTGACGCTTACTGCTGGAATTTGGCTTATTTTAGGCCAAGTTTCAGCATACGCGGCCAGCATTACGGTTTCTCCGCCCAAGTTTGAATTTGAGGTGGAAAAGGGCGGAACCGTACATGGAGCAA
>CAZBWF010000073.1:0-260 GCA_964495675.1 uncultured Gammaproteobacteria bacterium | reverse complement strand
TACCAATGGCGACAGCGCACCACTCGTGCTTTTGCCTTCGGTTGCAGATTTTACAGCCCAAGGCGAGGCAGGGGAGCCGGCATTCGTTCAGGGCTCGGAAGCGAGTTCTTTTTCCCTCGCTTCGTGGATTGTGCTGCCCGCGGAAGCCATTACGGTTCCAGCTGGAGAGAAGCTCGAGGTTCCGTTTACCGTCAGGATTCGGGACAACGCCGAAGCCGGCGGACGCTTTGGAACTGTCTTTTTTTCGCCGGTAGCCGGAC
>CAZBWF010000072.1:0-3593 GCA_964495675.1 uncultured Gammaproteobacteria bacterium | reverse complement strand
TTAAAAGACGCCACAGTCTTGGTGCTTGGAGCGGCGGGGGTACACCCGGTCCCATCCCGAACCCGGAAGTTAAGCCCGCCAGCGCCGATGGTACTACACCCTTGGGGTGCTGGGAGAGTAGGTCAGCGCCAAGACTGTGGCGTCTTTTGTTTGTTTGATAAGCGGCCTTTTTCGTGATAGGGTGATGGTACGAGAATATTTATCGAGGCGAGCGAGATATGCAAGAAGAAGAGCTTCGTGGCCTGGCTAATTTCCTATTTGAGGCCGGAACCATGCGCAAGCTGTTGCGCATGCATCGGCAGACGCTTTTGACGGACGACCTGTCTGACAACATCGCTTCGCATTCATACCGCGTTGCGCTCATCGCGTGGATTTTGGCTAAAATGGAAAACGCTGATGCCAATAAGGCGGCCATAATGGCGCTCTTGCATGATTTAAAAGAAGCGCGCAGCGGCGACCATAACTGGGTGCATAAAAAGTATGTTAAGATTTTTGAGGATGAAATCAGCAAGGATCAACTAAGCCAAGTGCCGTACGACGAGCTGAAAGACACGGTGGCTGAATATGAAAAACGCGAAAGCATAGAGTCGCTTGTGGTAAAAGACGCTGATTTGCTGGATGAAGTTCTGCTCTTGCGCGAGTATGCGTGGCAGGGAAACCACGAGGCCGAAAAGTGGCTCCAAGAGAAGCGAGGCGCTGATAATCCTACCGGAGAAAACATGCAAATCAAAATGCTTAAAACTGAAAGCGCCAAATCGCTTGGAAAGAAAATTTTAGAAACCGGCCCTTCGGATTGGTGGGAGGATGTTTGGACGCCAAAGAATAGGTAGGGTGTATGCCGCACTATATTACCGATCTGCACCTCCACTCCCGCTACTCGCGCGCCACGTCGCGCGATTTGAATATTGAGGGGTTGTACAAAGGCGCCCGCCTCAAGGGCATTGATATCATCGGCACCGGGGACTGTACCTTTCCGGCATATGTTGCGGAAATGGAAAAAGAGCTTGAGAGTGCGGGCGGCGGGCTGTATTCGTTTAAGCGGAAAGAGGCAATCGGAGCCGTGCCCGTCAAAAACGACCGCGACCCCAAGTTTCTCATTACCACGGAAATTTCCAATATCTACAAGCGGCACGGCAAAGTCCGGCGCATCCACACGGTGATTGTCGCGCCCGGCCTCTCTGAGGTTAAGGAGCTGAACCGCCAGTTGGATAAAATCGGCAACATTAAATCCGACGGCAGGCCGATTTTGGGCATGGACGTGGCAGACATGGCCGAGCTTATTTGGAATGTTTCGGAGGATTTTATCGTCATTCCCGCGCACGCATGGACTCCGTGGTTTGCCATTTTTGGCTCAAAATCCGGGTTTAATTCCATTGAAGAATGCTTTGGCGAGCTTACTCCAAAGATCCACGCAATAGAAACCGGGCTCTCGAGCGATCCGGCCATGAACTGGCGGCTTTCGGCCCTGGACAACATCACCCTTGTTTCTAATTCAGACGCACATTCGCTTCCAAACCTCGGGCGCGAGGCGACGGTGCTTGATCTTGAATCCGCATCAATGAAGAATATCAAAACCGCTTTGCAGAAGAACGCATCAGAAAAAAATCGCGTTGCATATACTATTGAGTTTTATCCGCAGGAAGGCAAGTACCATTATGACGGGCACCGTGATTGCAAGTTTGCGTGCGACCCGAAAGAAACGAAACGGTTGAAAGGCATCTGCCCGAAGTGCAAGCGGCCGCTCACCGTTGGCGTGGACAATCGCGTTTCCGAACTTGCGGACCGCGACGAGCCAAAACAGAACGGCGAGTACAAGAACATTGTTCCGCTTGCGGAAATTATTGCGGATGCCCTCGGCCAGAAAAAAGGAACCAAGCGTGTTTTAGAAACGTACGAGGCAGTTATTAAAGGCATTGCGGACGAGTTTACGGTGCTCCTCAAAACCCCACTTTCGGACATTGCGGCCTTTGGCATTCCAGAGCTTGCCGAGGGCATCCGCCGCGTCCGGGAGGGAAAGGTGCATATTGAGCCCGGCTATGACGGGGAATACGGCGTGGTGCGCGTATTCACACCCGGCGAGCGGCTTTCGGCGAAAGATAAGCAACGAGCGCTTTTTTAGAACACTAAAAAACTCCACCCGCCAATTGGCGGGTGGAGTTTTTTGTTTTATCGCTTCTTGCGACGTCGTGAGGTCTTGCGCTTCGACGTGGACTTGCGGCGAGATGTTCGCCGCTTTGCCGTCGACTTGCGCTTCGTCGCTCTGCGTTTGCGTGCAGCCATAGTTTTGTCTTAATTACTTTTTATTTTGATGTACGTGATACGACGTTGTTCTGCAAGCGCGCGAGCGCTTGCAGAACTAATCACATACGAAAGAAAGCAAAACTTGTTTTTAGTATACCACTTTATGATGTAATGCAATATACTTTTGTATTGAAGCTGTGGAAAACTTTTTATCAAACAAAATATCTCTTCACGAGATGAAACAGTGAAGAGATATTTTATGGTGGACCTGAGGAGATTCGAACTCCTGACCTTCGCCTTGCAAAGGCGCTGCTCTACCAGCTGAGCTACAGGCCCTCGTCAGAGTCGAGCTGCGGGTTACGCGTGTCCGCTCCAGGCGGACCCAAGCAGAAATTTGCACAGAAGAAATGCTAGATTCGTGGTGAAAAGAGTGTCCCGAGAGTGGCGTTGAGGAAGGCGGTGTGGAGATTGGTGACGGCCATTAAGCCCGCGAACACCAACAAGATTCCGATGAGTTTGTACATGAGGTAGGTGCCGCCTTCAGTGCCGAGCCATTTTTCGGCCCACGCGCTGTGGCCCGTAAACGAAACAATGGCCGGCGTTTTCCAGACGAGCAGGAACCCGGCGAGTACGAGAATGATGCCAATAAAAACTCTCATATTTTTAGTGTTTGACCCGTGGTGCCCAGGGCGAGATTCGAACTCGCAAGGCCTTGCGGCCGCTACCACCTCAAGGTAGTGCGTCTACCAATTTCGCCACCTGGGCAATCGTCAAAATTTTCGATTGCGGCCAACCACCATATCGATCTTCCCGTGAGCTAATTTAATTTTAACTTTTATTTCTTTAGAAGCCTTACCGTCGGCCTCTACCGTAAAAGGTGAATCAGAAATTATCTCCATTTCCTCAAAAGGAAAGATACTGGGGTCTTCGTATTTATAACCCCACCACCCCTGCTTTGTCAATGGTCTTAAAAACGCTTCCAATTTACCGTCTTGAGGATGAACTACTTGGCTGGCTTTATCTTTTTTATCTTTTTTCCAATAAAATGGCTGCAAGTTACAAACCACTACTTCCATTTTTTCATTAGTAGTAACAGCAAACCGTTCGTCATAAACCACCTTCAACCTCGCCGGCAAGACATGCAACTGGGAAACAAAGTAACGATTATTCATCCAACCGACATCCAATCTTTCCTTGCGTCTTTTAGACAACACATCACAAGCCTCCAGGCCTTCCGGTATTCCTAAAACCTCTCCAATAGTATTATTTGGACCAATCGGCAGAAAACCAAACGTGCAATCACAAGTCGCCGCCCGGTATAAAACATGACCAAAGGTACCCTCATTACTCAC
>CAZBWF010000071.1:0-3641 GCA_964495675.1 uncultured Gammaproteobacteria bacterium | reverse complement strand
TCTGGTCACAAGAATCTCGCCTTTTTGGAACTGGGGCGCATCCTGAATATTGAGAATAAGTCGTACACGTCCCCGCACCTTGCCGGGATACGCCAGTTCGCCGCTAAGCTCCCGCGTCAATTTAACTTTTGGCAGTCGCGCACGCACGTACGCAAATTTTTTTCGCCCAGCCGCGCCCACAAATTTTTGTATGCCCTTGCCTTGTTCAAACCAGTACAACGCAAAATCGTACTCCCTGTTCAGCTCATCCGCGGACGCGCGCGTAAAAAGCTGTGGCGTCTTCTCCGGCGGCACCACGCGCATTTGGTTCACCGAGAGTCCGACCCGCCGCGCGATTTCGGCGCGCAGGGCATCGCCAATAAAAAAGGTGTACGAGTGCGCGTCAACCCGCTTGGCTTTGGCATCAACCAAGGCCTGCAAGAGCAGCGCCAACTGCCGGTCTTGGCGGGTAAACTTTTTTAACAGAACCCGTTGGAGCCGGAGATTTTTCTGTTGCTCCTTTTTCTTGGCCGCAACCGCGGCAATAAACGGCCTACTTTTGCGGGCCGCCCGGACGTTGGCGGCAAAGTACTCATACACAAGTACTGGGCCGGTCCAGCCGTACGTCATAAAACGATAGACGCGCCAGTGTCGCTTTATTCGTGCCATCAAACGAGTAGAACTCGGCTTTGCGCGGTCTCGCCATGCGAGCAGTTTGGCAAAATCATGGTCCTGCCGCTCCATGAGGGATTGGTAGCGCGGCGCGGTGAGGACCGTAAAAATCTCTGCTTCCCGCTTCTCTCCGAAAAGCTCCCGAATGCGGGAGCGCACGTACGAGGTTACATAATTATTGTGGAGTTCCAGCAAATTTTGCACTTGCCCGGCGCGCCACAACACTTCATCCAGCGCGAACAAGCGGCGGTGCCGAGCCAGAATCTCCCGGTTGGACAGCACCGAAACATCAGCATCCTCCCACGGCTTGCCGAGCTTAAAAAGCGCGTCCGCGGTTCGATTCGCTTTTGCGAGCACGTTGAACATAAGCGCAGGCCGTGCGCGGACTTTCTCAAAAAATATCCTGCCGGCCTCCTCATACTCCCTCCGTATCGCGCAAAAGCTGGTGGTGCCGCGTTCATAGGAAACGGCCAATTTTGAAAATCCCGGACAATACCGCTTAAAATCGTACGCCCACGCCTTAAACGGCGCCAGCATTTGGTACACGTGGAATCCCGGCCATTCAAACGCCAGCCATTCTTCTCGCGCTCTCATACGTACATGCTACTTTTTCAACTTGATGATGGGCATATTCTGACAAATGTCTTTGTCCAGAATGACCCACTCGTTTCCTGAAAATCCAACGGTATCGACAGTCGCGCGCACTTCTTGCTCGGTAATCAGCCCGCGGAACCGTGCTTTTTCCGACATGGAAACCAAGAGCCGCATCAGTTCATAATCCTCCCGCGAACAGCGTTTGTCTTTGATTAACTGGTCAACTACTGCGCGCGCCTTCGGATAGACCACATATCCATCCGGATCAGCAGTATGAAAATACAGATGAACCTCGACATAACTAAAGAGCGGGTACTCGCGGTTTTTGGCAAAAGCCCATGTGTCCACGAGCTCGTCAAAGCGCTCGCGCTCGTTGTTGTACAAAATGTTTCCTTTGCAGTAAAAAATTCCGCCCGGCTTCAAAGCCCGGCGCATCCTCTCAAAAAATCGCGGCATAACCTCTTTACCAATGACGTTAAAGGGGCGGTGCCCCACAATGACGTCGTACGTATCGACATCGTTTACCTCAAGCCAATCAATCTCTAAAAATTTCTCGCTGGGAAAAGTTTCTTGAGCGTACTTGGTGAGGGTATCGTAATGCGATTTTTCAAAATCAGCCACCACCGGCGCAATGCCGAGGCGTTTGCACAGCGAGCGATATTCTATGGTGGAGCCGAGAATCAAAACGTTGGCGTTTGGCACGGCGGCCAGTCCTTGCTCCAAAAACTCCAGCTCTTCCTTAGACGGTCGGGCCGGAACCGGAAACTTATCCCAAATCTGCGCATAATCCCCGATGGCGGCAAACTCAAATTGTGTATTCATAATTACAGAGAGGTAATTGGCCGCGACTGGACGATGTAGAACTTTCCGCCTTCCAGCGCCCATTCAATATCCTGCGGGTGGCCGTAATGTTTCTCGATTTTTAAACACAGCGCTGCCAGTTCCATAATCTTGGGGCCAGCCAATTTCTGCTTTTCCTGTTTTGCTTTGGGCACCGCTACTGTCTTGAGTCCGCCGGCGGCGCCTTTGATGACCATCATCTTTTCCTGTTTTGCAATGGACACGTCCAAAATCAATTCATCTTTTTTATCTATAATATACGAATCAGGCGTGATGGAACCGGAAACGATTGCCTCTCCGAGCCCGTAGCCGGCCTCGATGATCATCTGATTCCGATCCTGTGTTACCGGATGCACGGTAAACGTGATGCCCGAAACCTCGGAACTAATCATTTTTTGGATGACAACGGCCACACTCACTTTTGTCTTGAGCAGTTTTTTCTCGTGGCGGTAAAAAATGGCGCGGGGAGTAAAGAGCGATGACCAGCACGTTTTTACGGTATCTGCGACATTCTTTTCCGTCACAAACAAATACGTCTCCAGTTCCCCCGCCCAGGACGCGGTTTTGGAATCCTCTGCTGTTGCAGATGAACGAACAGCCACAAACTTGGCGCCCAAAGCCCGAAACGAGTTCAGGATGGCGGCCGCGATATCCGTTGGCACGGGCGTCTTTTTGATGATGGCGCGAATCACGTTGGAAGCGCGGTCTATGGAGTTGGTGTCTTTATAGTTAACCTTGGAAAGCTCTGCCTGAATATCATCTGTAATATCCGCCTGCTCGACAAACCGATCGAAAGTGCTCGCCAACACCACAAAACCCGGGGGCACCGAAATGCCCGCCTTGGTCATCTCGCCAAGTGAGGCCCCCTTGCCTCCGGCAATTGCAACCGAGGATTTGGTAAGCTTTTTGAACGGCAGAATTAAATCCTTCATAGGTACTGTTACTCTACCTTTGCGATGGCAAAAAATCAACCAAAAATTGATAAAAACCAGCGGAAACGGTAGAATAACCACATGGCAAAAATAGAAATCCCCAAAGCATACGAGCCAAAGCAAGTGGAGGATGCCCTCTATAAACAGTGGGAGTCATCCGGCTTATTCGCGCCAGACAAAATGGCAAAGGGTAAACCCTTTTCCATCTCCATGCCCCCGCCCAATGCAACCGGCACACTCCACCTCGGCCATGCCATGATGCTTGCGCTTGAGGACATTATGACGCGCCACGCCCGAATGAATGGCCGCCCCGCATTGTGGCTCCCGGGCATTGACCATGCCTCCATTGCCACGGAAAATAAGGTTGAAAAACTGCTCTTGGATGAGCAGAAAAAAACCAAGCAAGAATTGGGGCGGGAGCAATTTTTGGCTGAAGTGGAGAAGTTTGTGGCTGAATCCAAGAGCACGATTGAAAATCAAATCCGCAAAATGGGCGCCTCGTGCGACTGGTCGCGCGAGCGGTACACGCTGGACGAGGGGCTCTCGCGCTGCGTGCAGGAAGTGTTCGTCAAAATGTACACCGACGGTCTCATCTACCGCGGAGACCGCATTGTGAAATGGTGC
>CAZBWF010000070.1:0-3728 GCA_964495675.1 uncultured Gammaproteobacteria bacterium | reverse complement strand
GTGTTGTTGGAGAAACACTCGGCGTGCCGCCTGAACTGCCGGATTGGGCCGGAGCCGATGGCGCGGACTCCTCCTCCCCCTCGGATTCTGGTTCCGGCGGCGCGCCGCCTCCACTCGAAACAGCGCCCGGCGTGCCGCCGACATCAGCCGACGCTTGCCAGTTAGATTCATCGTTGCCGCCCGCGAGAGTTATTTTCTCCAGCGTCCTGCCATCCCCATTTGCGCCCCACGTGTTTTGGTAGGTGACTGCGCCGAAAAACGTTTGCCCTTTGTCCGCGGAGAGCGAGAGCGTGTCAGACGTGTTGTTGAGCGACATCACGGTATCGAGTACGGTTCCGGCAAATCCGGTTTCCGCAATGAACGTTGCGGCGTCGCTTGCGATAATCGCAAAGCCGCCCGCGGAAATGGTGAGCGAGCCCTGCGCGAGCGCGAGCGTATGATTTGAGCCGTCGTTGAATCGCCATGAGCCATCACCCGAACCCTCGACAATGGTTACATCGCCTGCGCCCGCATTATATAATTCCACCCATTCCCGGTTCGTGTCCGCGCCGTCGGCATCGTACATGATTTCCGAGATGATGATGTCTTCAGGCGCGGCGAGAACGGGCTCTCCGCAAACAAAAAATCCCCCTGTTGCCAGCACGAGCGTGATAATGGCTTTTGCGCTTTTGTTTTTGCTCGACATTGTCTGTTGTTTGTATTGTACGGCATGCCCGCCGCCCATTCAACCCGCGCACTTTCGTCCCCAGCGCCTCTTTGCTATACTGTGGGTGAGGGTGTTTACCCATATAACATTACCCATATGAACGTGGAATCAGAATACCGGCCCGATGCGGCGGAGGCGCAAGACAGAGCCGAAACCGAGCCAAGAGTTGAAGGCGAACCCACCGGAGTTGAAACACAGCTTGAGCCCGAGGATGCGCTCGCGCGTTTTAGCCGCGAGGTTTCTGGGCGCTTTGGCGCACCCGTTGCGGAAAGCGGCACCGAAGAAGCGGAGGAAGGGAGCACCGAGCTTAGGTCCCAGCTCGACATTGCCGCGGAGCGGGCGGGAGAAGCAACCCCCGAGGAGATTGCCGGGCGCGAGGCGCGGACGCGCGAGCAGGAGCAAGCGCGCGATGAGCGCGTTGGGGAATTGGCCCAAGAACTTTTGGACCAGCGCATGGCCGGCACCATTTCCTATGCGGCCGTAGACAAATTTTTGTCGGAACAAGGGGTAGAGCCGTGGACCAAGGAGTCGGCGCAGATTATGGAGGCCTGGGACCGCGTGCAGGCAGATAAAGTATATCAGCAGACCGTGGCGCAGTTTGAGAGAGGAATCAGTTCGGCGCAAGAGCAGATTGAGGCATTAGGGAAGCAAGTTAAGGAGACGAACTATAAAGGGAAGATTGCTAAGCTGGAGGGAGCCATAATGGCTCACGAGGTTCGTAGTAAGGAACTTCGGGAAAAGAAAGACGTGTTTGCGTTTCCCAAGCCCGAGGCGTCGGCAGTTGTTGCGCCAGAGCCCGAGCCGGTAGTTGCCGAGGCGCCGCAAGCAGAAGCGGAACCTGAAGTAGTAGCAGAACCTGCTGAAGAGGCCCCAGCTCCAAGCGCTCAAGAAGCCGAGCCGCAGTCAGTGGGCGCCGCTGCGGCGCGGGATTTTGAACAAGGAGTACTTTCAGAGGGCGAGGGGAATGAGGACTTTTCCTTTGAGGC
Source organism: uncultured Gammaproteobacteria bacterium (assembly GCA_964495675.1). Classification (GTDB taxonomy): domain Bacteria; phylum Patescibacteriota; class Patescibacteriia; order UBA2169; family UBA2169; genus CAZBWF01. The sequence continues at coordinate 2,036 of CAZBWF010000070.1, read as the reverse complement.
GGGCCAGGAGCTTTGGTATAGGGCAGAAGACGGGACAGTGCGGCATGCGTGGGTTCAGCAAGAAGCGGGAACCGAGGGGAATAATTTGGTTTTGGAAGAGCGGGCCGATGACGGCCATGTTACGGCTTCGTATTCATACGATCCCGAGCGGCTGGGGGGGCAGCTTTTGTCCGAGTCGGAGGTGGGGGCACGTACACGCCAATTAGAAGCCGAATCCGAGGAAGAAGTTGATACCGCACAAGGTGAAACGAATGAGAAAAGAAAGTTTGAAGCAGAGCAAGTCATTGAGCTTTCTGAGGGCAAGCGCGTTCGGATTATAAAGAAACGATTTGCCCGAGATACGTATCAAGTGGCTGATATAACGGATCAAGGATTAATTACGCCGCGCAAATCTTGGTACAACATGGCTGGTTCCGAACTGCGCAAGGGGTCGCTTGTGGAGGAGGAATCAGGCGATGATTCAGGAGAGGCGCCGGAAGAAGAAACGCGAGCCGCCGCTTAACATGCGCTATTTACACCATAAAACCCCCGCCGATATGGCGGGGGTTTTATGATGGTGCCGGCGAGAGGACTCGAACCTCTACGCCCGAAGGCACTAGGTCCTAAACCTAGCGTGTCTACCAATTTCACCACGCCGGCACGTCGTAGTCGGGCTTCGGGCTTTGCGTATCCCGTGAGTACACGGAATCCGCTTCGCCCTCCGCCCGCCTACTCCTTTCAATTCTCTGCTTAACTCGCGAGTACACGAGCCCAAGCAGAGAATTGTAGCTTCCATTTACACCGTATACCAAAACATTCTCCCTGTCTACCAACCGGAGAATGTGGTACGATGGAGGCGCTATGAGGAACACCCTCCGAGAATTGAAGCACATTAGTATGGATTTTGCCGCCAGCGTAGCCGGACGATTCAAGCGCATTGGCCACGATTTTGGTTCGCCCGGGGCGCGCAGAACCGTTATTGTTTTTGTTCCTGGGTACACAGTGGTGCACAATCCCGTGCGGCGCGGAATTGTTGATAAGCTTCGCGCCGAAGGATTCACGGTTGCCGCGTTTAATCCCGGGAGTACGGCCAACCGCGACATTCAGAACGTCGCACAAGAGCTTTTTGATTTTATTGAGGAAGTTTGCAGACGGACCGAGTCGTCAACCGTGGCCGTGGTTGCGCACAGCATGGGCGGGCTCATTGCAAGGCAGTATCTTCAAAAACTCGGCGGCCACCGGAGAATTGCAAAACTCATTACGCTTGGCACGCCGTTTGGCGGGACGCGGGTCGCGTACGTCGGCGCGCACACGCGGGCAGGACGCCAGATGCTCCCCGGCTCCTCGTTTCTCTCGAAGCTTTCAAAAGATACTCACTACCTCGATCGGATACTCTCGATTCGCGCTTCCCGCGACCATGTCATTAAGCCCAAAACGAGCCCGCGCCTTGAGGGTGCCCGTAATATTGAGGTTTCTGTTGCGGGGCACACCACTCTTCGAGATAGCAATGAGGTTATTGCTATTATCAAAAAAGAGCTAACATAAAGCAAAATACATCCACAATGTATCCCCAAGAGCGGATTATTGACATAAAGGCGCACTTGGATTATACTATCTTCAATACAGTTTTCACTCATAAAACTCACTATTTCTGCCAATATGGAATCCCGAATCATCAGTAAGAATGACCTTAGCGGATAAGTGTGTTTAAAATCGCGTTTGAGACGGGAATCCGCTAAGTTAGGCGGATTTTTTTATCTCCCACGAATATACAAATCAGCTACAAATATACAAATACTAAAAAATCACACACTCTGAACAGCATCGCACATCTATCAATTGATACTTACAGAATAGCTTTTAATTAGAAAGTTGATCTGTGGGTGTCAGTGGCAAGAACTTTAACAATATAAGCCATCCAACTCATTAACCAGGGTTTGGATGGTATGGAAACGAGCATCAAACCCGGGCCTTTTATAGGAAAGGGGCCTGGGGGATCGCAAGCGCTTAAACTATTTAAGCGGTTGCGCACAAAAAGAGTAAACGGTGGATGCCTT
>CAZBWF010000069.1:0-3807 GCA_964495675.1 uncultured Gammaproteobacteria bacterium | reverse complement strand
TTTCAAACCGTTCCCGCTCCTCGCGCTCTTTTTCAAATTGCAGATTCTCCCGAATTTGCTTCTCGAGCTCTTTGGTTGTCTGCGCATGCCCTAACGCTTGTGCAAACTCGTCGTTGAGTTCCGGCAGTGTCCGCTCGAACACCTGCTGCACGACAATACTAAACTCCGCCGGCTTGCCGGCGAGTGATTTTTCAAAATATTCTTTGGGAAACGTGAGCTCGAATGTTTTTTTGTCCCCCGCTTTTAGGCCAATGAGTGCGTCCTCAAACCCGGGAATAAGCCGGCCCTCGCCCAGAATAAGAGGAAACTTTTTGGAAACGCCGTGTTCAATGGCGACACCCCCGCGCTTAATTTCAAGATCAATCACCACCTTGTCGCCTTTTTTGGCCGGCTGATCAACTGCCGCCTCTTGCGCGCGCATTTCGCGCAAATTAGCGATAACTTTTTGAACCTCTTCTTCGGTTGCGGAAGCGTCCTTTTTCGCAACGATTATTTTTGAAATGTCTCCAAGAGAAACCTCCGGCATAAGCGAAAACACTGCCGTGTATGCGACCCCGAACGGGGGCGCCATTTTTTGAATGCTAACCTCGGGCATGCCGACCGTTTCGAGTTTCTCATCTGCCACGGCGCGGCCGAGCGTGCGGCTGACAGCGCCTTGGAGCGCCTCCTCATACACCTTTGATTCTCCGCCAACATGCCGACACACCACGTCGTACGGAGCCGTGCCCTTGCGGAACCCCGGAATTTCGAGGTGCTCCGAGAGATGCCGCGCCGCCCGCGCCAAATCCTGCTCAATGTCAAAGCGCTCAAGCTCAATGACAAGCTCAATAGTTCCTTTTGACGGAGTGTTTTTAATGACGTTCATACGGTATGCAATCGCGCGCGCTTGCCGCAGAGTTTCCCGATTTCAATCATAATCTTGTCTGTTGCCTCATAGAGCGCCTCCCGCGTCACCTCACGGGCCGGGTTGGGGTTCGGCCCAAACCGCATGGGTTTGCCTATTGTGATAACAGCGGTATTCCGTTTAAAAAGAAAATGCTTAAATCCCTCCCACGTGGTGGTAACGCTGGGGCCGCGGTAACCGATTGGGATCACGGGCGCGCCGGTGGCAAGCGCGAGCCGCGCCGCGCCGGTTTTGCCGAGCACGAGCGCCTCCGCATTCATATTGCGCGTCCCTTCCGGAAAAACTCCAATGGCCCCACCGCGCCCGAGGACATCGCGCGCTTCTTCAAGCACCGCGCCGGGATTGCGCCAATCAATAAAAAGCGCGGTGAGGCGGGACATGGCAAACCTCGTCCATCGGGCGCTCACCCAATAGTCGTCTCTGCCGATAAACCACGGCGATGCGCCGCGCCGGGCGAGCGCAATATTCGCAATGAGCCACCCGTCCGGAAAACTCACGTGATTCGCCGCCAAAATCACGGGCCCGCGAGCCGGAATATTATTCGCGCTCTCAACGCGGCCGAGAAAAATACTGTTCACCAGCGGAGCGCAAAAACACGCAAGCCGGTAAAAAAAATTGTCAGGCGCGGCTCCACGCATACGAACCGCCGCGCTAAACGAGGAAAGAAACAATCAAAAGCGCCACGATGTTGATCACCTTAATCATGGGATTGATGGCCGGGCCCGCGGTATCCTTGTACGGGTCGCCAACCGTGTCGCCGGTCACCGATGCCGCGTGCGCCTCACTGCCTTTGCCGCCATGGAGCCCGCGCTCAATGAGCTTCTTTGCGTTGTCCCATGCGCCCCCGCCCGTGGTCATGGAAATTGCCACAAAGAGCCCGGTAACGATTGAGCCGACAAGCAATCCGCCGAGCGCAACCGGCCCAAGGAGCCAGCCCACCAGAATGGGTGAAAGCACGGGAATAAGCGCGGGCACAAACATCTGCCGGAGCGCGTCTTTGGTGACAATATCAACGCACGTGCCGTACTCGGGCTGTGCGTGGCCTTCCATAATTCCTTTAATCTCCCGAAACTGGCGGCGCACCTCTTCCACCACTTTGCCCGCGGTTTTGGAAACCGCCTCCATAACCAAGGCGCCAAAATAGTACGGGAGCAATCCGCCGAGGAAGAGCCCAATAATCACAAGCGGGTCCGAAAGCCGGAACAGGAGTTCCTGCCCGCGGTTCACAAACTCTTGGCTGTACGCCGCGAAGAGCACGAGCGCGGCAAGCCCTGCCGATCCGATGGCATACCCCTTGGTAACCGCCTTGGTGGTATTGCCCACGCTGTCGAGCTTGTCCGTAATCTCGCGCACCTCTTTCGGCAAACCCGCCATTTCGGCAATGCCGCCTGCGTTGTCCGTAATCGGGCCGTACGCATCAATGGTAACAATAATCCCGGCAAGCGAAAGCATGCTCATGGCCGCAATTGCAATGCCATACATATCCGCCAGCGCGTACGCGCCCCAGATGCCGGCGGCGATGACGATCACGGGCCAGGCGGTTGCGCGCATGGAAACCGCGAGCCCGGCAATAATGTTCGGGCCATGGCCTTTGGTTGACGCCTCGGCAATCCCTTTAACGGGCCCGTATTTGTCCGAGGTGTAGTACTCCGTAAGAATCACCAACAGCGCGGTAACGCCCAAGCCCACGAGTGCGGCGTAAAAAAGATTCGCCGGAGCAAACCGGCCGTTCCCGGCCATGAGGTAGTCGGTTGCAAAGTAAAACCCAACTGCGGCAAGCACGCCGGAAGCAACGAGGCCTTTGTAGAGCGCGGCCATGATATTTTCTTTTTTCCCGAGCCGGATAAAGAAAAGCCCGAGAACCGAGGCAATAATAGAGATGCCGCCCAAGGCGAGGGGATACAGCACTGCGTTCTCAAAACCAGAAAACACCAAGGAGCCGAGAATCATGGCCGCAACCGCGGTTACAGCGTACGTTTCAAACAGGTCGGCAGCCATGCCAGCGGTGTCCCCAACATTGTCCCCAACATTGTCCGCGATCACAGCCGGGTTGCGGGGGTCATCCTCCGGAATGTTCTTTTCAACTTTGCCCACCAGATCCGCACCCACATCCGCGGCTTTGGTAAAAATGCCGCCGCCCAGGCGCGCGAATATGGAAATCAAACTCCCGCCAAATCCAAGCCCGATGAGCGCGTGGACGTCCCCGGTAAGCGCGTAGAATCCGGCAACACCCAAGAGCCCCAGGCCGACCACTAAAAATCCCGTAACCGCGCCCCCGCGCACCGCAACCGCGAGCGCGCGAGAAAGCCCGTGGCTTGCGGCATGCGCGGTGCGCACGTTCGCGCGGACCGCCACGTTCATGCCAACAAACCCGGCAAGCGCGGAAAATAAGGCGCCGACCAAAAATCCCCACGCTATGGGCCATCCGAGCCCGAAACCAATGACAAAAAAGATAACCGCCGCCACGGCGGCAATAGTCCGGTATTGCCGGTACAGGTACGCGCTTGAGCCCTTCTGGATTGCGTCCGCAATGCGGCGCATTTTTTCATCGCCGGCAAGGCGCCCAAGCACCCAAGCAGCGAGAAGTCCGCCGGCAAGAATCGAGACCCCAGCGGCAACGAGAGCAAAGAGGATTGATGTAGACATACGGAGAAAATTTCTAATTGCTAATTACTAAACATCCTCCGAAACGGGTTTGCTTTCGTCGGAAGCCGCTTCGGCGCCCGCTTCCCCCGCATCAGCCAAAGGAGCGTCAGCCGGCGTTTCCGCCGGGTCTGCGGCTTCTTCCGTCTTTACGTCGGGAGACGGTTCCGCGTCCGTATCTGTGTCCGCCGCATGAGCTGCCGACTCGCCGTACTGTTTGATGTCAATCCGCAAGCCGACCAGCCCCGAAGCCAGGCGCA
>CAZBWF010000068.1:2215-4273 GCA_964495675.1 uncultured Gammaproteobacteria bacterium | reverse complement strand
CGAGGAGCGCGAGCGGTATGAGGCCGGGTATCCCGTCCGCGTGGTGCGCGCATAGGGTGTGGACGAATTATTTGACGCACCTTTTTTCGTAGCGTATACTGCACGTATCTTTATGAGAACTTTCGCACTCAGCATGATGATGGAGATGATGAGTCCGCACGAGGCGAAGGTTTCGCATTGCTTGAGATAGCTCCAGCACACAATCTCTCAACTAACGCAAAGCCCTCGCCTCGGGGGCTTTTTTTAGTGGTTCTTTCACCCAACACATAGGAGGTGGGGTAATGGCAATCGTACGCCCGCAGCGCGCGGCTATCGAGGAATTGCTCGCGCGTTCAAAGGAGGCCGGATTGGCCCGCGATACGCTGGTGACCACGGCCGTGCATGGTTCCGAGACGTTCCATGTGGCTGTTGCCGGGGTCAGCAATGGGGACACCTGCTACCACAGCTTCCAGCACGTCCCAGTTGTCGTGTTCAACCGCGCGAGCCGCGTGGAAACCGCCCGGGTGCAATCCGGAGCGGTCTGCGTCTTGGACGAGCCCGTGGATGGCGGACCCGCCAACGAGCGGGCCGTGCATCTGCTGCGTGCCGCGCAACACGGCGGTATCACCGTATTTCGGGTAGCTGGCAAGCCGGCTATCTATCGGGAGATATAGCGGCTTGTCCGCCACGCTCGCCCGAACCCCTCGTGATATGATGTCACGGGGGGTTCTTTATTTACGGCCGCCCGTATGCATCCTCGAGCCGCACAATATCGTTTTCATCAAACTCGCCGAACGAAATCTCCAGCCAGCGGATGCGTTCGGCTCCGGTTTTCACGCGGTGCTTTGTTCCGCGCGGGATAAAAAATTCATCTCCGGCCTTTGCCGGAATTTCTTCATCACCCAACACAACCGTGCCGCTACCCTCCACTAGGTACCAGAATTCATCGCGTTTATGATGGTACTGCAGGGAGAGCGCCTGGTTGGGTTCGGCGGTTATTACTTTAACCGAGGTTGGTTCATTCAGCGTGAACTGCTCAAAATTTCCCCAAGGGCGTTCGTCGCGGAGACGATTGGCTAGTTTCATATTTTTGACTTGTCCGAGTGGAGGAATTATGCTTTAATCGTTGTTTAAATACTATGTCAGTATATCCGACAACTGTTGCGGTCGCAATGTCAGGGGGGGTTGATTCCTCGGTAAGCGCGGCGCTTCTTAAAGAACAGGGCTATAAGGTAGTCGGTTTTTTTATGAAACACTGGGGTGATACCGCTGGACTCAAATCATCCGAGTGCCCGTGGCTTCAGGATAGGGAAGACGCCATGAGGTCGGCCGCAGTCATAGACATCCCTTTTTATACCCTGGATTTTGAGGAGGAGTACAAGAATCAGGTGTTGGAGTATGTTTTTCGCGAGTACGAGGCAGGCCGCACCCCGAATCCGGACGTGATGTGCAACTCGCAGATCAAGTTCGGCGTGTTTTTGGATAAAGCGCTCGCGTTGGGGGCTGATATGATTGCGACCGGGCATTATGCCCGACTTCGTGGCGGCGCGCTGTTGAAAGCCAAAGATCAAAATAAAGACCAGACGTATTTTCTCTACCGCCTGAATCAGAAGCAACTCTCAAAAGCCATGTTTCCGGTCGGCGGGTATACCAAGCCAGAGGTGCGGGAGATGGCTAAAAAGTTCGGGCTCCCGAATCACGACAAGCGCGACAGTCAAGGCGTGTGCTTTATTGGTCACGTTGATTTGCGCAAGTTTCTCTCGCAAAAGATTAAAGATAAGCCCGGGGATATTGTTTTGGTTTCTGGAGGGGCTGAAAATTTTAAGCCCGTACAAAAGATAGGGGAGCATCAGGGGCTCTTTTGGTATACTATTGGCCAGCGCAAGGGCATTAACATTGGCGGCATTGGCCCGTTTTACGTGGTGGAAAAGGATTTTGGGGCAAACCGGTTGGTGGTGACCAAAGATAAGGAGGATGCGCGGCTGTATAGTCGGGAAGTGGTTATTGGGGATGTGAGATGGACGAGTGGTCAGCCGCCTGCAACCCCTCACCCTAACCCTCTCCCAGAGGGAGAGGGGA
>CAZBWF010000068.1:0-2205 GCA_964495675.1 uncultured Gammaproteobacteria bacterium | reverse complement strand
TTTGGGTTTGGGGCAGACCCCCCCTCAATCCCCGTCCTGAATCAAGTTCAGGACGGGCTCTGAATACAAGGGGGGAGATAAACGGCCGCATACGGTACCGCGAGCCGCTTTCAAAATGTACCCTTGAGCCGGTTGAGGATGGCCGCTATCGCGTCAGATTCGAAAAACCCCAGTGGGCAGTTGCGCCGGGCCAATCGTTGGTGCTGTACCGGGGAGAGGAATGTTTGGGCGGGGGGATTATTGAAATTATGTAAAAAAAGACCGAAGAGGGGGGAGCATAGTGCACTCTTCGGTCAACAAAAGAGGGTGCTCCACCGGGCGTACAGCCAAGTGGTGCAAATTGGGTTGGAGCGGGGCTCTTCCTCTTTTGGCTCGTTAACCTAGGTTAACACGACGCATAGAGGAGAAGCAGGCAGAAGCCCCAGCTGAAAGGGCAGAAAAGAGCAAAGAACAAAAAAAGACGGCCTCAAGAAACGAGGTCGCCTCGGGTTAGTCGTTCGTTGTTTGGGTGGGGTGCACGCCCGCCGGCCTGGCGAGCCAATCATTTGTTTTCATTTTTTTTCTAAGTTCGATTTCTAGCGATAGGATAATTATATCACATCGTGCAGGGTGTCAAGAGCCGTGAGCGTTGCAATTGTGGATAAATTTGGCTATCATCAACCATATGATTACAGTTCAGGAGCTTCGGGAGAAGTACTTTAAATTTTTTCAAGAGAAGGGGCACACGCGCATCCCCTCGGCTTCTTTGGTTCCGGAGAACGACCCCACGGTTTTGTTCACCACGGCCGGCATGCACCCCCTGGTGCCTTATTTGCTGGGTGAAAAGCATCCGGGCGGCAAGCGGGTCGTGAGCGTTCAAAAGTGCGTGCGCACGGACGACATTGACGAGGTGGGGGATACGGTCCACCACACCTTTTTTGAAATGCTCGGAAACTGGTCGTTTGGGGACTATTTCAAGGAAGATGCCATCAAATGGAGCTGGGAGTTTTTGACGGACAAAAAATGGCTGGGGATTGATAAAAACCGCTTGGCAATTTCCATATTCGCTGGTGACAATGATGCGCCATTGGACGAGGAGTCAAAAGCCGTCTGGCTTTCTCTTGGCGTTCCTGAAGAGCGGATTGCGGCCCTGCCCAAGAAAAACAACTGGTGGGGCCCGGCCGGCCAGACCGGCCCGTGCGGTCCGGATACGGAAATGTTTTATTGGTCAGGCGACGAGCCAGCGCCTGCCGCGTTTGATTCGGACGACAGCCGCTGGGTGGAAATTTGGAATGACGTGTTTATGCAGTATAACAAGAAAGCTGATGGGACGTTTGAGCCGCTGGCGCAACAGAATGTTGATACGGGCATGGGCTTGGAGCGCACGCTCGCGGTCTTAAATGGATTGGACGACAATTACCGTACTGAACTCTTTTGGCCGATTATTGAGAAGATTGAAGAGGTTTCGGGTAAAAAATACGCTGAATACGCTAAAGAGATGAGAATTATAGCTGACCATGTGCGGGCATCGGTTTTTATGATTGCGGATGGCGTTGTTCCGTCAAATACGCTTCAGGGGTATGTAGTACGTCGCCTGATTCGATTGGCCATCCGCCATGGCAAGCAGCTAGATATGACGAGCAATTTTACCGCGGAATTAGCCGATGAGGTTATCGCAATATACGCAGATGTTTATCCCAAAGTGAAAGATAATCAAGATTCTATTGAAGATGAGTTTGAAAAAGAAGAAGTTAAGTTTAAGAAAACCTTAGACGAGGCGTTGAGCAAATTACGGCACGGAGAATTTAAACTATTGGGAGAATACGAAACGCCGCCAGTTATTAATAAGGTTGACGCAAAAGAGGTTTTTAATATCTATCAAACATATGGACTGCCGCCCGAAATAATACAAGAAGAATTAGAGAAAAAAGGATTATTTTTTGACGAGGGTGAATTTAATCAAGAGGTAAAAAAGCATCAAGAGCTCTCCCGCACCGCCGCAGCCGGCCAGTTTAAGGGCGGTTTGGCGGACCACGGGGAGGCGGCGCTCAAATACCACACAGCCACGCATTTATTGCACGCCGCTTTACGCCAGATTTTAGGCACGCACGTGGAGCAAAAGGGGAGCAATATCACAGCCGAGCGCTTACGGTTTGATTTTTCGCATCCCGAAAAAATGACCCCGGAGCAAATCAAGCAGGTTGAGGATTGGGTGAATGGTGCTAT
>CAZBWF010000067.1:0-4340 GCA_964495675.1 uncultured Gammaproteobacteria bacterium | reverse complement strand
TGCTGCTTGAGGAGCTCGAGATCCTCTGGACACGAGGGGACCTCGTACACCAGGGGTTCACCGGCCACCTCGTGGTACATGACCACGAACCGCACCGCGGCGAGCGGCTGTTCTTTGCGCAGGGAAATGGTGTGCCATATTCTCCCCTGCGCGAACGGGCCAATGGTGTCCCAGTGGTCGATGCAGGTGTACGCCGCGAGCCGACGTTCCTTGGTGGGCAACGTTGCCAGGAACTCGCGCTCAAGCGCATGGAACGCTCTCGAGGACACGTCGTACGGACCGTGCTCTGGTTCCAGATACTCCACCGCCATGGGGTCCAGAACCACGAGTGCACTCTCATCAGCCATGAATTCGGCTGCGGCGACCGGGCTATCCGTGACGAACACGGCGGTGCCGTTGTAGTCGCCGGATTCCGGCTTCATCCTGCTCTCCCGCAGGAGCTCCCGCATCTTTGGGATGCTCATGCCGCGGAAGAAAAACTGCTGTGAAACGAACCTCATCGGATCACCCGCGAATACCCAACGCTCTTCCTCGGCCAAGAGTTCGAGAAACGCAGGGTACAGCCGGAGCACCCGAGTCCGGACAAAATCCGGAAGCCGCTCCCCATCGGCAGCTATCTGCTCGCCCGCAACAAGGGTAAGGGCTGCGGCTCGAGCTTGCTGTAACGCTAACATGGCTCCCCTCCTAGTTAGCGTAAAGGTGGAATGGAAGTGGAACGAACGAATTATGAAGCTATGATTCAGTATACTCGATTTAACGCAACTTGACAAGCGGATATTTTCGTGATATTATCCGCAGGCATTTTACTTTTCCACAAGCTCTTTCCGCAACTCCATCTTCCACCCCAAGCCATAAGGAGGCGCTATGGGGGACAAGCGCGAGCAGACGCTCGTGATCATAAAGCCCGATGCGGTGAAGAACGGCCGATGGCTTGCCATCATCGACTTCTACCGCAACCACGGGCTGGAGATTTCCCGCTCGGCTGTCCTGCCCCGGATGAGCAGAACGCACGCTCGCAAGTTCTATCTATCCCACCAGCAGCGCCCTTTCTTTGAGGACCTCATTGGGTTCATCACATCCGGACCCATGATAGCCCTCATTCTGGAGGGACGGTGCGCGGTCCAAAAGGTCCGGAAGCTGAACGGAGCCACCATGGTCGAGGATGCGGCCAAGGGCACCGTTCGCCAACTCTTCGGAGAAAGGGGGCAGAGAAATGCGGTGCATGCGAGCGATTCGGCGCAGAGCTTTGAGCGGGAATCGGCGCTCATTTTCGGGGATGCGTGATACTCATCCCCCCTAAAAACCGCCACACTGGAGGACTGGACGGTTGTTTATATAGTGACAGTGGAGAAACCAAACTCATTTTGCAACCATAGGATGTAACATGCGTATAGCAAGCTCGTCAACTAATATGGTAAGATATCATCAGTTGAAAAAGCGGTAACAGTCGATGCCGCTACGTTATAACGTATCGGCGCCCCCGGAACGGGGTTGTCGAGCCAACACATCATGGCAAAGAAGAGGAAGGCCGCAAAGAAGAAGCGATAAGATCGCTTGGCCAACCGCCCGCCGATTCGGCGGGCGGTTTTTTTATCTTGCCTACACCCCGCACCCTCCCCCGCCCTGCGGGCGCTCTACCGGAGCAACCGCGGAAACGATTTGTTGGTACCCGGCAGCGCTCGAAAAGTTGTACCCAAGAATATCTTTCGGGGGCACGCTCTCCCACGGCTTGCCATATCCATCCAGATACTTGGCAATAGTAAGGTAGGTCTCCGGGAACCAGAACGAATTGACGGCGAGCGCATAACGGTACATATCCTCCTCGGATGTACCTGATGCGGCCATCAGTTCCAAAAGCCCGAGCATGGCCATGCCGTGGTTGCAATCCGGAAAGTGCACGGAGTTGCCGCAGCAAGGCCGGTAGATGTTGCGGGAAACCTCATCAACACGTTTCTGCTGTTCTGGCGTGAGCTCCAAAAACCCGTGCATGCTGTAGTGATCCATAGCATCTCCCTCTGCGAGCGTCCACCCGCCGGTTGAAGCAAACCCTCCGGCTCCGCCGTACTGCGGATCCTGCATCTCACCTTCATCCAGAATGGAATTTTTGTTGGCGAGCCCAAACGCCCAGAGGGTATTGAGCAGAAAATCCGCATTGCGCGCCGTTATGCGGAGGTTCCCGTTATCCGCGCCATACAGGAGTTGCTGCTCCTCGCTACTCATACCGCCGCGCCCGGCATACAACGCCTCAAACGCGGCCTTGTCAATGGCGCCCGAATCAACCAGTTGCTTACCAAAATCGCCCCACTTTGCGGGCAGTTCCACCCCGTCTTGCGGGAGCACGTACGAGGCAAAGCGCGCAATGTCCGCATCCGCATCGGTGCTCGACGCTTGCTCTGTTGGCTCTGCATTGCGGCCGAGCAAAAACCGCGGCGTAATGCGCACCTGAAACAGCGTGTTAAAGAGCAGCGCCACCAGAATGCCGAGCGTTGCCCATCTCCAGAACAGAACAGAACCAAACATTTTTTTTAACGATTCCATAATCAATATCTTAATAATTATGCTTGTCATTGCGAGGGAGTGTACTCACGCGCTATGGCAATCCTAACGTCGCGTTGTGGTACGTTACTGCAAAGGCGTGCCTCGGTGCGCTGTTAAGATTGCCGCGTCGCCCGAGTACGGGACTCCTCGCAATGACAGTAGATAGCTTACTCAATGCAACAATCAAACACTTTTTTCACCATATCCCCGAGTGAGCCGAACAATCCTCTTGGTTTCGTATCATGCACATTCAGCGCATCGTCGCGTATCTTTTTAATCTCCCCGACATTCACGAGCTTCAAATTGATTCCCCAGAAAAGCGAATAGAGATTGTAGGCCTTGCCGAACAAATCGTGCGCTGATTCGCTCCTCCCCTGCCCGAGTTCCTTGGTGCCGACTTCCATGAGCCGCATGGAGGCCGCGAGCAAATGCTTTGAGATGCACCACACCTCGCCCTCGTACTCTTTGATGATTTTCTTCAGGAGTCCTTTGCGCATCTCGCGCACGTCGCGAAGCATATCATAGTACTCTGGCTTTCCGGTTTTGGCGCCCGTGAAAAAGAAGTGCTCCTCAATGGAAACCAAGTTCATGATGGCGAGCGAGAGATCCTCATCCGAGGACAAATCCATCTTGTCCTGCTTTTTCATTGCGTCAACCTTTGCCACGAATTCGTCCAAGTTCATAGGTTACGTGGTTAATTCCACAATCGCGAGCGCTGCGGCAAGGAGCGCCACGAGCGCAACAACCCCCTGGAACGGAATCCGCCTTCCGCCCCGCATGCGCGCCACCGCACTACTTGCAGACGGCGCCAGAAGGACCAGAAGGCCGCCGATAACAGACCCGATGAGCACATTCGGAATCACGAGCGTGGTGCCATACTGGCCCACGAAGGGAATGTAGAGCCCGCGCGCGCCGGGAAGCAGGGGTACCGCCGGCAGGATGGTGGTGGCGAACACGGCCAGCGCAATGAGTGGCCTCTGGCGCGGGAAGTAGCGCTTTTTGACGAGACGTGCCATCCATAAGCCCAGCGCCAAAGCCGCGGCTCCTGCGGCAATGCCCACCGAGAATGTGGAAACACCCAGTTGGTACGCGCCCAATCCCACCGCGACCACGCCGATGGTGCACAAGGGACAGTGCGCGAGCGCCGGAGCCGGCGCCAACGCAACTGCGGCGAGTGCCGCCGTCAATAATCCTCTGCGCATACTAATAGCTCCCCCACGCGCTCATCCTTCCATCGTTCGTGAATTGATGCACGGAAAATGAACCGATTTTTGCGCCGCCCATGCCCGGGGACCCGGCCGGCATTCCCCCAAGCCCGATGCCCGCAATATCCGGCTTTTCAGCCACCAGCTTCTCAATGGCTTCAATGGGCAGGTGTCCCTCTGCCACATAGTCCCCAATAACCGTGGTGTGGCAGGAGAGCACCTCGCGCGGCACGCCGAACCGGTCTTTGACGGCGTTCAAGTCCGCGTCGCTGATATTCTCCACCGTAACGTCAATGCCGTAGCGCTTGAGATATGCCACGTAGTTCGCGCAGCACCCGCAGCTCGCGGATTTGTAGAGCGTCATAGACATGCCCGCGAGCGCCCCGGCCTCTGCTCTCTGTGATTGTGAGTTCCAGATGGCCCCTGCAACAACCGCTACCGCAAGTAGGAGTATTGGAACCAGTATCTTATGTTTCATAGAATTAGTAAAAATAAAAAATCCGCCGATTCGGCGGACGCACAACAAAAGCGGAGAGTAACACTCACGCCAGTGTGTGCGCCCACGCAACAGCGCCGCTCCCCTGTGTATTGTGCAGC
>CAZBWF010000066.1:0-4435 GCA_964495675.1 uncultured Gammaproteobacteria bacterium | reverse complement strand
TCGTCCTTGTCAGAACAGAGCGTATAGTAGCAAAAACGTTATGAAAAATCCATCTTTTTACAAAACCGCCCCTCCTCTCGCGAGAGGAGGGGCGGTAGCGAGCCACGACAAGTAATTGTTATTTTTTTATTTCTGAGAGCCGCTTCTTGTAAGTTCGGAGAAAATAGGGCCTAGCTTGTTTTACCCGATAGGTGCGCACCAGCTCGATTTTTTCAATAGAGGGCAGAGAGAGAGGAAATATTTTTTCCACTCCCACGCCGCTCGCGACCTTGCGGACAATGATAGTCGCGCCCTCCTCACCTCCGTGCTTGCGGGCGAGCACCATGCCCTGAAACACCTGCACGCGCTCTTTCTCCTCGCCCTTGGCGTTGGTGTCGATAATTTTTTGGTGGACGCGGACAACCATGCCGGCTTTGATATCCTCGGGCTTGATTTCCTCATGATCGGATTTGCCCTTTTTGGCGGCCGGTTTTTTCTCCGTCTCCTCGGTTATTTCCTCAATGATGGTTTTATCGATCTTTGATTCCGCCTCACGGGCCTGCGCCTCGGCTTTCGGAGCTTCTTGGGCCTGCTCCGGTTTTGGCTCGTTCTCGGTTTTATTCTCGTCGGTCATAGGAGTGGTAAATAATTGACCAATATAGATTAGCGGTTTTGGGAGGTTTTGTCAACTCTCGTTTTGTTGAGTATGGAGCTTTTGAATTTTTCCGCTCTGTGCGGTTTAAGCCGGACAACACTCGTTTTTAGTCCCCTCTTTTTCATCTCCGCGGCAAGGTTTTTGGTATAGGCCTTTTGGTCATACCCCAGGGCAATCACATCCGGTGCGAGTGAGGCCGTAAAGCCGTAGATTTTTTCATCCGGACCTTCCACACCCAAATACACGCGGTCAATGTCCGGGCACTGTTTTATAAATGCAACCCGCTCTTTTTCGGTGTGGCGCGGCTTTTTGCCTTTGATTTTTTCCGCGATTGAATCGCGCGCCACAATGCAAATGAGCCGCTGGCCGTACGTTCGTGCTTGCTGGAAATAGCTCCTGTGTCCCTCATGCAGGCCGTCAAACGTGCCGGAAACGAGCACGGTTTTGAGAGGAATGAAGTGTTTTTGCCAATTATCGTGCGCCAGCATGTCATTGCGAGAAGGCGTACTCGCCGACGAAGCAATCCTAACGTCGCGTTGTGGTACGTTACTGCGAAGACGCGCCTCGGTGCGCTGATAAGATTGCCACGTCGTCCCGAATACGGGACTCCTCGCAATGACAGAGACCGCATCCTCCAATTTAAAATCCCCAATGGCGGTCCGTTTCAATTCTTCCAGATATGCTCCGCATCCGAGGACTTGGCCGATATCGTGCGCCAGAGTGCGGATGTAGGCGCCGCTTGAAACATGGAAGTTCAGAGTTACGAGTTCAGAGGTACGAGATACGAGTTTAATATCATATACTTCAATATCAACTGCCTCTCGTTTTATGTCTTGCCCGGCGCGGGCCAGTTCATATAATTTTTTCCCACCCACTTTTTTCGCTGAATACATCGGCGGCACTTGTTTTTGTTTGCCAATAAATGATTGTAGCGTCTTTTGGATTTTGCCAGCCAGAGGCTGGTCGGCCTTTGGCCGAGTTATTGGTGTTTCTGTAATATTTCCTGTCCGATCATAGGTATCCGACGTTGCTCCCAATCGTAGAATCGCCTCATACTTCTTATCCAACCCCACATAATGCCGCAGTAATTTTGTGGCTTCGCCAATGCCAATCAAAAGCAGGCCCGAGGCAAAGGGGTCTAAAGTTCCGGCATGGCCAATCTGTTGTATACCCGTGATTTTCCGCAACTGGTCAATCACATCGTGGGACGTGGGGCCGGCTGGTTTATCAATTAAAATAAATCCCGAAAGGTTTGACATGCAAAAATTTTTATACTAACATAACTTCTTGTCCTGGCTTGTTTCTTGGCTCGCTCTCACTCATAACAGGAGGAAGAGGAGATGAGGAAGGCGCTCTTTTACATCCTAGTCATCTTGCCCTTTTTTGTCTCCTTGTTTTTCTGGGAGACGCTCAAAGACCCCTTGGTACTGCGGGAATGGGCCAGCCGGCAGAACTTTTTTGTCCTGATGCTGCTGCCGGTTTTCCAGACCGCATTTCTCCCTTTCCACAATTTTACCATCAATGTAGCCAGCGGCTATATTTTCGGTCCGTGGATAGGGTTCGCCTACGCCTACATCGGCTGGCTCCTGGGCGCCATGCTCGCGTATGGCTACTGGCGGCTGATTAGCCGGTTGGGGAGAATGAGGTTGGGCGCTGATACGCTTGCGGCACTCCGCAAGGAACTTCAGGACGGCTGGCTTCTCATCGTGTTGGGCAGTGTCTTGCCCCTGATTTCTGACGATGCCTTGGTGGCGATTATCGCCATCACCAACGCGATGAGTTTTCGGTACTTCGTGCTTGCGTTTGCAGTGGGCACGATTCCGGGCAAGCTCGCCACGAGCTTCTTGGGCGATGCCATGGCCGGGCTTTGGTCCGCACTGTTCTACGGCGCCCCGTGGGACGACAGCTCGACTGCCGGAGCTGTCATCATGGTGCTGTATCTCTTCTTTTCAGGGCTGATTGCCTACGCCGAGCGCAAGCGCATTGCCCGGTTGAGGTGGATTTGTACGCACCACGGCACGTAACAGAGGAGGGCACAGGAAGAAGCCACACCACGGAGCCGGCTCGCGCTAGTCGGCTCTTTTTGTTTTTTTTCGGATGAGTGAGATTTGGTCGCGGATTTCAGCCGCTTTTTCAAAATCCAAATTACGGGCCGCCAGCTCCATTTTGGCTTCCAGTTCTTTTATCAAAACCGGAATTTCCTCATCAGATACCTTTTTCAAATCAAACGGCAGTTCGCCTTCTTTTTCTTTCTTGCGCTGGCCTTTGAGATAAACTTCCTTGATTTTTTTCTGAATGGACTGCGGGGTAATATTGTGTTGCCGGTTGTACGCCTCCTGAATGGAGCGGCGGCGGGAGACCTCGGCCATGGCGCGCTTCATGGAGCCGGTTACAGTGTCGGCGTACATCATAACCCGGCCTTCGCTGTGGCGTGCTGCCCGGCCCATGGTTTGGATTAAAGACGTCTCGCTGCGCAAGAAACCTTCTTTGTCCGCATCTAAAATAACCACCAGCGATACCTCGGGCAAATCCAAGCCCTCGCGCAGGAGGTTAATGCCCACCACCACGTCGTACACGCCGAGGCGCAAGTCGCGGAGAATATCCAGCCGTTCCAGCGTCTCAACTTCAGAGTGGAGGTAGTGGACTTTAATGCCCATTTCCGCAAGATACTCGGCCAGTTCCTCGGCCAGCCGTTTGGTCAGGGTCGTCACCAGCACGCGCTGGTGTTTTTTGGTGGTTGTTTGGATTTGTTCCAGCAAGTCATCAATCTGGTTTTTGGTGGGTTTGATTTCCACCACCGGATCCAAAAGCCCGGTGGGGCGGATGAGTTGTTCGGCCACGCGGCTGTCGTCGGAATAGGTGACGCGGCCCTGGGGATTTTTGGGGAGGAGAGAGAGGGGGGATACTTTTATGTCATTGCGAGGAGGCGTACTCGCCGACGAGGCAATCTCGTCATTAGTAGATAATGGCACGGGATTGCCTCGGTCGCCCGCCGAGGAGGCGGGCTCCCTCGCAATGACAGAGGATTTCCTTAATTCATACGCGGCCGGGGTTGCGGAAACATAAATGGTCTGGTTGGTGCGTTTGGTGAATTCATCAAATTTCAACGGCCGGTTATCCATTGCCGAGGGCAGGCGGAACCCATAGTTCACCAAGACCTCTTTGCGCGCGCGGTCGCCGTTGTACATGCCGCCAATCTGCGGCACGGTCATGTGCGATTCATCTATAAAGAGGAGGAAGTCGTCCGGAAAGTAATCCAGCAATGTTGAGGGCGGTTCGCCGGCTTTTCTGCCATCCATGTGGCGTGAGTAATTCTCAATGCCGCTGCAATAGCCCGCCTGTTCTATCATCTCCAAATCAAAACCCGTGCGTTCCTCAATGCGCTGGGCCTCGATACGTTTGTTTTGCTTTTTAAATAATTGAATCTGCTTGCGCAATTCCTCACGGATATCGTTAATGGCGCGCTTGGTTTGGTCCTTGTCCGCCACAAAATGCTTGGCCGGGAAAATGCTGATTTCGCCTTCGCGGGCGTCCGCATCAAACACCTTGTCGCCGGTGAGGGGGTCAAACGCGGCAAGCGTTTCAATTTCGTCGCCGAAAAATTCTATGCGGTACGCGAACTCCGCGTAGCCGGGCTGGAGTTCCAGCACATCGCCTTTTACGCGGTAGGTGCCGCGCTTTAAATCATAATCGCTTCGCGAGTACTGCAAATCATTCAGGCCGCGGAGAATATCGTTGCGGTTCACCCGCGCGCCTTTTTTAATCGCAATTTGCGCTTTTTCCCAATTGGCCGGATTACCC
>CAZBWF010000065.1:0-4547 GCA_964495675.1 uncultured Gammaproteobacteria bacterium | reverse complement strand
ACCCAGCGGCCGAGCCGTTCTATCACCTCCCGCCATTCGTCAACGTATTGCAACACCTTAGAGCGAGCGTCCTCGTTGAATTTGTCCACGCCGTAGGCGAGGATATCTTTCTTGTGCTTAAAGCCGTGCTCCTGTTCCACAATGTTCTCAATGGGCAAGCCGTGGCAATCCCAGCCCCAGCGGCGCTCCACGCGGAATCCGGCCATGGTCCAATACCGCGGCACCATGTCTTTCATGAGAGAAGCCACGATGTGGCCATAGTGCGGGGTGCCGGTGGCAAACGGGGGGCCGTCGTAGAACACGTATTCCCCCTTTGGCGCTTTGCGCTCAACGGACTTTTTGAAGGTATCGTCTGCGCGCCAAAAATCCAGTATCTTTTTTTCTATTTCGGATTGGTTCATAATTTCTCCTTCACCTGGCGTATTTTCTCCTGCACATCCGCGCTTCCCTCCTGCATCGCGAGCAGACGCTCAAATGTGGCGAGCGCGTCCTGATAGCGGCCCGCGCGGTAGTACGCAACGCCGAGCGAATAGTACGCATTGGAATGATTCGGCACTTCCGCTACAACGGCCTCGAGCCGGTCCACCGCCTCATCGAGCGCGCCATCGTTCAAATAGAGCCGGCCCATCTCATAGCGAATTTCGGGGCTCGCCTCCTCCCACGGAGCGAGTTCCGCGATTGCCGGGGGAACGCCATCGGTCACTTCGATAATGAGCGCAAGTTCGAGCCGCGCGGGCAGATACTCAGGCACGAGCTTGAGCGTGCGGGCGAGATGCTCGCGGGCTTCAGCGTAGAGCGATGTGGCGGAGAGGGCGTTTGAGGAAAGCCGGCCCATGTTGGTTCGGTAAAAACGGGCGATGGCCGCGGCGAGCGGCAGATTGCCGGGCGCGCGTTCCGCGGCTTCGGTGTATGCCTCCCGCGCAAGCAGAAGGGAGCCCTCGGCAACGGATTCAAGCTCGGTGTACGCCTCGGCGGCAAGCCAGTGCACGAGCGGGTCGCGCGATTCGGCGCGCGCGGCCAAGAGCGCGGCATTGACGCGCTCAAGTATGTCGCGCTGTACGTCGAGCGGCGTTCCCTCGGTGAGCGTCGCGATTTCGGCTCGGGCGGCACGTGCGCGGTAGCGCTCCTCGCCCGGCAAATAGCTGGCCGCTTTCTGCCATAGCGCGAGCGCCTCCTCCGCGTTCTCGGTACGGCGCGCCGCCAGCGCGGCGCGGGAGGCCGCGAGCGTTTTTACGGATGAAACAACGAGCACCACATAGCAGACCGCGAGTACCGCCGCCACGGCGGATGCAATTGCGAGCCGCCTGCCCGATTCAAACCGGCGGGTGGCTGTTTCGGCGGGCGTATTCGCAGGCGAAGCCGGATGCATAAACCCGAGCGAAATGCCTATAAGGAGCATCAAGAACCAGAACGGAGGGAGCGCCCACGGAAAAAACGCAAGCAAGGCCGCGAGCAGCGCCACGGACACAAGCGTCATGACAGCGAGATACACGGACTCGCTCACGGTCTCCTCCTTGATGGATGCGAGATGCTTCTTTAAAAACCGCCAGCCCTCGGCAAAAAACAGAGCGAAAAGGACAACCCACGCGGCAAGCCCGAGAACGCCGTTCTCAAGGAGAATGTGCAAGCCGGATTGAGGAACCGACTCCTTGGCTTCCACCGGAAGCCCCTGCTCCGAGAGGTCAAAAAACGAGGCAATGCCAGACGTGAGCATGGCGCGGTCGGAAAGGGCCGGCCCCACGCCGAGCGCGGCACGCTCTCCGAGCGAACGGAATGCGGCAGTTACGGAACGCGCATCGTATACGGGAATCTCCGGCACCGAAGCGCCCGTGAACATTTTAACGGGTGTAATGAGCAAGAGGAGCGAGACCGCCGCAATCTCAAGCGGGTAGATAAAATTCCTCTGCCAGAGTTTTTTGGCGTAGAGCGCCTGGAACGCCACAAGCGCCGAAGCGCTGACAAGGAGCACGGCCCAGGCCGCCGGATTGTCAAAGAGAAACAGCACGGCAAGGTGGAGGAGGAGGCCGACTGTCCACACGGTTTTTGCGGCTCCCTTCTGGAGCATGGCAAAAATGAGGAGCAGAAACACGTTCACGGTAAACACCGCAAGCCAGGACTGCGATTCCACCCAAAGAATCCCGCCGTAGCCGCCCGTAAAAAAGCGCGCCAGAACCGCGAGCGCGGCAACGGTTGAGCCGAGAAGATGGCCGACCAGGAGGAGTTTTAAAAATCGCGGCTCATTGGCGAGATTCGCGGCCGCAAATGCGGCAAACGCACCAATCGCAATGGCGGGCACAAGCGGGGCAACCGAGAAGCTCGAAAACGAAAAGCTCCTCGCCGGGTCGAGCCCGAAAACAGCGGAAAGCGCGGCGACCACGGGAAGCGCCGCAAGCGCCGCATGCAGTGCCCGAGGCCGGTAGGCAATGCTCCGCGTAAGGTACGCAACCGAGAAAGCGACCACTACTGCGGCAAGTCCCATGAGCGCAAACCACAAGGCAACGCGCCCCGTACCCGCGGATGCGCCGAAATCGAACAGCGCGAGCGGCGTCAGAGTTGCCGCGAGCAGGAACAGCACGGAAAACGACTGATTCGCAAGCCGCCCAAAGTAGCGCCGCACGTGGGGAATCTGCCGGAACGCCTGCGGACGCTCGAAACGCTGAACGGGGGTCCTAGTAATCTTTTTAATATCGAAGGGCATACAGACAAAATTTCCAATAAACAATTTCCAATAACCAGTAAAGCTCCAAATTCCAATTTCCAATTACTACACGTCAAGCTTGACTATAATGGAGGAAAATATTCGTTTGAGTTCATCCGCTTCTTGTATGAGATTCTGCATTCTAGGCGCGACCGACGGATTTGCTTCGGCGAGTTGTTCGAGATGCAGTTTTGCCTCTTTTGCCTCTTTACGAACAATTCTAAAGCGATTGAGCATGTCTTTTTTACTTAGCGCATCGTTTGCTTCGCAGTAATTGGCTCCGACCGCATTACCAGTCCCCACTGCTTGTCTGATAAGTCGGTCGTTAACTGGGTTATTGGGAAGCGCTCTACATAGGCGAATCACTCGTTTTCCGAATTCATTAGTCCGCTGTTCCAAATTCCGTTGACCGTCATAGTGGGATTTGGGCATGCTTGGGAATTGTTTACTGGAAATTTACTGGTTATTGGAAATTGGAATTTGGAAATTTTCAGCTTACTCTCCGAGTAAGCTGCGCAGTCCCTCGACGAGCGCTTTGCTCTGAAAATCATCTTCCGGAATCCGTTCTGCCAGAGCATTGAGTTCCCGTTTGGCTCCCTCCCTGTCCGAGAGGGCAAGGAGCACTTGCACCAAATCGTACCGCGCCTGCAAGTGGTTCCCGTTTACGGCAATGGCCTGCTGGAAGTAGCCGCGCGCTTCCTCAAGCTTTTGAGCGTTGAGCGCAAGCCGCCCGGCCTGGTAGGCACCGGCCGCGCTCTCTGCCGCAAGGGAGCGCACGGCCTCAATCGCCTCTTCGCTCCTGCCGAGGAGCGAAAGCAACTCGGATTTTTCAAAGCGGGCCGCCTCGTAGGTCGGGTCAATGGCAATGGCGCGGTCGAGGTGCTGGAGCGCTTGTTCGTAGTAGGGCTCGGGCGCCGCACCCTCGTCCGCAAGCAAGGCGGCCCGGCCGCGCAGGAACCGCGCGACATCCGTATAGAGTATCACATTGCGGGAAAGCCCGACAAGCGCGCGTTCGTAGAGCTCCTGGGCGCGGGCAAACCAAAAGCGCGGGCTTGCAACACCCTCCTCCGCTTGCGCCGCGGCCTCGGATCTGGCGGACAAGAAAGAACCAACTCGCTCCGCGTTCCATGCGAGCGTCCAGAGCCCCCCTCCGCCCACCGAATCCGAGGGCGCCGAGGCAAGTATGGCCAGATCTTCGGCAATGATATTCAAGGAAGGGTTCAGGGTTTCGCTCGCGGCCTCATCCGGCGCTTCGAGAATTGACTGGGTAAAAAAGCCGGCTCGCGCGGAGCGGTACGCGTGCGTGCGCGGGCTTGCTTCAATCACCTCGCGCAGCATTCCGGTGTCAACCGTGGTGCCGGAGTCGGAAACCGTAACCGCATTCACGAATTGCAAACGCCCGCGGACAAGCGACACCGCAATCATGGTGTAGAGTACGAGCCCAATCACGCCCGCGGCAATGGCGAACCTGCCGAGCGAAAGCGCAAAGCCGCCTTCGGCAAGCGCGAACGTGCGGGTAGAGTGCGAATCGGGCGTAGTCGACGCACCGGCGTAGAGACGGCCCCGGCGGGGCGTCTCTACCGCAGCAGCGAGCCCGACGAACAGAAAAAGCGTAAACAGGGAGGTTGCGGAAAGCGGCGTGAACGCAAATAGGGCGAGCGAAAGCACAAAGCCGACCAGCGGAACAGAAGCGACGTAGAGACGGCCCCGGCGGGGCGTTTCAAAGGCGCGTCTCCGTAACACCCGCGAACGCCAAACCCCAACAGCAATTGATGCGAGTATCATTATCAGGGCCGCGAGCGCAACAACCCCCCCGCTCCACAATACCCCCGCAAAGGAGCTCCCAAGC
>CAZBWF010000064.1:0-4600 GCA_964495675.1 uncultured Gammaproteobacteria bacterium | reverse complement strand
GCATCATCCGGGGCGCAACCATTCCAATCATACTGTTGTCACGCAACCCCCCCTGTATCCCCCCCTTAGTAAGGGGGGGACGCTTTAAGACCATCTCGCTCAAAAAATTCGGCTCCACCACCGTGTCGTTGTTCAAAATTAGCACCGCGTCCGTTTTCTTATCCGCAAGCGCATGCCGTATACCCACATTATTGCCTTCTGCAAATCCGAGGTTTTCGCTGTTTTGGATAAGCTCGATTTCCGGAAACTGCTTGCGCAAGGCCAGTCCGTGTTCTGGTGAATCGTTGTTGACCACAACCACAGAGTGGTTCGGATAATCAATCTTCCCAAGCGACGCCAGACATGCCTGGGTGTCACCTGGATTTTTGTAGTGGAGGACAATGATTGCAATATGGGCGGAATTCATATAGGTTCCCCGTTATGGTAGTATAGGTGTATGAAAGAAACAAGGAACATACTTTACGGCTGGCGCGTACTCCTCTGGGGCGGTTCTGTGGCGCTCCTCGCATGGCTCTTCTTCCAAAATTTGGTGCCTACCGGAGAGTTGGTGCTGACGTACGGAAAAGAGAGTGCAACCTCCCCGATTTCGGACTTGCATCCTGAACAGCGCATTATTGAACTGCCGGAGTATGGCAATAGCCAGCGGTTTTTTATTGACCCCGTGTATTTTGACGCAAAGGTACCGCGCGAGTTTGATACCGTGACAGTAGAGATGGTATGGCAGAACGAATCACAGCCCATTCTGGAGCTCGGGGCCCGCAAGGTGCGGGGGAGCTGGGGGTTTGTGGTGAAGCCGCTGCAGAACAAAATTCTCGACGATGTACTTGCATCATCGACGCAACCCCCCCTTAATCCCCCCCTGAATACAAGGGGGGAAATAGCATGGGTGTGCGAACGGTATGACGGAGTTATGTTCTGCCAGCGTACCCGGCGCTATGCAAATCTCTCCGCATTTTTTTCGGAGCCGCCTTCCAGCCGCGTGCTGGCGTATCACTACGTGCTTTCGAAAAATATTCCGCACGACGTGATGAATGTGAATACGGATATTGCGGGGTATGACTATATCATTGCCACCTACGAGCCGCCGGAGGATTTGGGGGACGGCTGGTACCGAAAACGCATTGCGTTTGATTGGAGTGATTTTGAGCTTTATATCAATGAGCTTAGTTTTCTCATCTCTGCGCCTGAATTGAACCAAGGGCATGGGCAGATTGTGGTGGGGGATATCATGGTTATATTGAAGAGAGATCCTCTTGATTGGAAAGGTCTTGTTGAATATATTGAAAATCAAATACGTCGGTTACGCAAATAACCAAATTCCAATTTCCAATAACCAGTAAATTTCCAAGCTCCAAATTTCAAAATAAAAATGTTTGGTGTTTGGATATTGGAATTTGAGATTTGTTTGGAATTTGGAAATTGGTTATTGGAAATTAGGATTATCACATGGATACCAAAATCTTCATATATGCTCTTAATCGAGAGCTTTTCCGGACGGCAGGAGTCCTCACCCTCATCCTCTATCTCCTCGAAACGCTCAAGGACGGGTACGTGTCGTTTTTCATCAATCCGGCCGTGATTTTAGTGGTATTTGTCATTTCGGGCATATTCTGGCTTTTTACACCCGATTTTGGTAGGATAGAGCCATGATTGAAAGTGTTATCATAAGAAAATTGGAGCGCTTTAGCGATGCGCGTGGCTGGCTTTCCGAGTTTTGGAGGAGCGACGAGTCGGACTATGCGCCCGTGATGGCTTATGTTTCTCGAACCGAACCTGGGGTGGTGCGCGGGCCGCATGAACACAAGGAACAATCCGACTGTTTTGTGTTCGCAGGCCCCGGAATGTTCAAGCTGTATCTGTGGGAGAACCGAGAGGGCAAGCCGAATTACCGACAGATGACGGCGCTTGAGGTCGGCGAGGGGAATCCGGTTGCTGTGATTGTGCCGCCTGGCGTGGTACATGGCTACAAGTGTGTTTCTGATACTCCGGCGTATTCATTTAATCTTGCGGACCGATTGTACAAGGGTGAGGGGAAGCGGGAAGAGGCCGATGAAATACGGTGGGAAAAGGACCCGGAATCGCCGTTTAGAATTGAGTAATATGCAGGATTGTATTTTTTGCAAAATAGTAAAAAGCGAAATCCCGTCGCATAAAATATACGAGGACGAAGATGTGCTTGCGTTTTTGGATATCAATCCAATTAACCCCGGACATACTTTAGTGATCCCAAAAGCCCATCACGAAAATATCCTTGATACGCCTCCGGACATTTTGTGCAAACTCATTACCACTACCCAAACCGTAGCGCCGGCGGTGATTGCGGCAGTCGGGACAGATGGGTTCCATCTGGATATCAACAATGGGGCAACAGCCGGGCAAGTCGTGTTTCATGCGCATTTCCACATTATGCCGCGGTTCGCGGGCGATGGGTATGAGCTTTGGAAAGGCCGGCAGGCGAGCCAAGCAGAATTGGCGGAGGTTGCGGAGAAGGTGAGGTCCAATCTATGAGCGTCATTGTCACTGGTTCGATTTCGTACGACCGCATCATGGATTATCCGGATCGGTTCAAGAACCATATTCTGCCGGACAAAGTACACATGCTGAGCGTTTCGTTTATCATTGAAACGCTCGACGAACGGTTCGGCGGCACGGCCGGCAACATTGCGCATAATTTAAAGCTCATCGGCATTGAGCCGTGGGTTGTGGGCGCAGTTGGGGACGATTTTGAACGCTACGCGAGGTACTTTGAGGGACGGGGCATCAGCACGGAGTGGATTAAGCGGATTGAGCATGAGCGCACGTCCGTGGCTCACATGATTACTGATTTAGACGATAATCAGATCAGCGCGTTCTACCCGGGCGCGCTCAAATACGCTACCACGATTGATATTCCCAAAGAACTCGCAAAGCAGGCGGCTTTTTTTGTGGTCGCCCCTTCCTCAAAAGGAGAAATGGTCAAGCGGTGCATGGAGGCAAAACGCTATGGAATTTCATACCTTTTTGACCCCGGCCAGCAGATGACCGCGCTTTCTCCGGAAGAACTCTCGGAGTGCGTAATCGCCGCCGCGCTAGTCATTTTTAATGACTATGAGTGGCAATTGTTCCAGAGCAAGACCGGCCTTGCACTAGCCGATTTGACGGCGCGAGGAATTGTGGTCGCCGTAACCGAGGGGCACCAGGGCTCTACCATTCATACCCGCGAGCGGGCGTACCGCATAGGCGTTGCAAAGCCCGCGGGCGTTGTTGACCCCACCGGCGCCGGGGACGCGTACCGCGCCGGCGTGGTCGCCGGTTTCCTGAACACGTGGGATTGGCAGGTGGCGGGCCAGGCCGCGGCCACCATCGCCTCGTTTGCCGTGGAGCGGCACGGCACCCAAGAGCACCGGCCCACACAGGAAGCACTCGGGGAGCGGTACCGGAAAAATTTTAAGGACGAAAATCCGTTCGAACACCCGCTAAAATCTATTATCACAGAAGACACTTTTCGATTTTAATATGCATATATTGGTTACCGGCGGAGCCGGATTTATCGGTTCCAACTTTATCCGCTATATCCTAAAAAATTACCCCGAGGATAGTGTGGTTAATTTTGACAAGCTCACGTACGCCGGTAATTTGGAGAATCTGAAAGATGTTGAAGGCGATGCGAGATATTCGTTTGTCAAGGGTGATATCTGCAATTACAAGGCGCTCAAGAAAGCAGTGCAGGGAGCGGATGCAATCGTGCACTTTGCCGCCGAATCCCACGTGGACCGCTCAATCCATTCCAGCCGAGAATTTCTGGAAACAAATATTTTGGGCACCCAGAATGTGATTGATGTTGTCCGTGAGTTACCCATCAGCCGCTACATCCATATTGGCACAGACGAGGTGTACGGAGATATCGAAGCGCCGCGGAAATCCAAATTCGGGGACCACATGCTGCCGTCGAGCCCGTATTCCGCTTCCAAGGCAGCTGCGGACATGCTCGTGCTCGCGGCAATGCGCACGCACGAACTTCCGGCAATCATTACTCATTGCACCAACAACTATGGACCCCATCAGTTTCCGGAGAAAATTTTGCCGCTCTTTATCACCAATGCCCTTGAAGGCAAAAAACTCCCGCTCTACGACGGGGGCACGCAAATCCGCGATTGGCTCTATGCTGAAGACCACTGTCGTGCTGTTGATAGCGCTCTCCGCAAAGGGAAAGTCGGCGAAGTGTATGATATTGCCGCCGAGAATGAGCCGGAAGTAACGAATCGCGAGATTACGGAAATGATTTTGGATATCCTCGGCAAACCCCGCGATTTAGTTGAGGAGGTTTCGGGCCTGCGGCCCGGACATGACCAGCGCTATGCGGTTGATTCTTCAAAAATCCGCCAAGAACTCGGCTGGAAGCCACAGGTGACGCTCAAAGAGGGATTGGAGCGCACCGTCCGATGGTACCAGGAAAACGAGGATTGGTGGCGAAGAGTGAAGAGTGGAGAATACCAGGAGTACTACAAGCAACACTATCGCGTATGAAGACGCTCATCATCGGCGCAAAAGGCATGCTCGGGCACGAGCTTGCAAGGGTGTTTGCGCCGCACAAGCCCCTTCTGTGGGATTTGGACGAGAT
>CAZBWF010000063.1:0-4846 GCA_964495675.1 uncultured Gammaproteobacteria bacterium | reverse complement strand
CGCCCGGATATGCGGAAATGGGGCTGGACTACGACAGCGCGGCTTCCAAAGAGGGCCTCTTGCTCCGCAACATAGTTCCGCCGCAGCCCGACAGCCCAGCGGGCGACACGGCCGAGGAATTTGAGGTAACGGATTACAGCGCCACCGTTCAAACGCGGAACTTGGCCGAAACGTGCGGCGCGGTGAGCGGCCTGAAATCCAAATCTTACGTCATTTTTGAAAACGCGAATGAGTATGATAAAGGGTGCTCATACTCGTTTAAGGTTAAGAACGAGAATGTTGCGGAAATTTTGGCTGTTCTTGAGGCGTTGGGCCCGGAGAATATTTCGGCTAATACCTACACCATCAAGCGGCAGATAGACGATTACACGAGCGAGGTGGAAGTGCTGGAGAAAAAGCGCGCGTCCATAGATGAAACCCTTGCCAACGCCGTGAGCGCCTACGACGAGATTACGGCGCTTGCGACTCGGGCGCAGGACGTGGAGGCGCTGGCGAAAATCATTGATTCCAAAATCAACCTCATTGAGCGTTTGACGCAGGAGCGCATCAGCATCAACGAGCAGCTGGACCGGTTGGAGCGCGCCAAAGCGGACCAGCTGGACCGCTTGGCGTACACATTTTTCGGGGTGAGCATCTACGAGAACAAGTACGTTGACGGCCAGGAGATTAAGGATTCCTGGAAGCAGGCCGTACAGCAGTTTGTGCGCGACGTGAATGATATCCTGCAGGATGTTACCATCAATCTAGTGAACATCTCCCTGCGCGTTGCCCAGTTTGTGCTCTACTTCTTTATCCTCTTAATCGCGGCTAAGTATGGTTGGCGGGCAGCAAAATATCTCTGGACAAGATAGCGATTGGCGGAAAAAATTGACCGAGGAGCAGTATAAGATATTGCGCGAAAAGGGGACTGAAATGCCCTTTTCCGGCGAATACGTGAACCATCATGAAAACGGCATGTATGCGTGCGTTGCGTGCGGCACGCCGCTCTTCTCGTCTGACGCCAAATTTGATTCGGGTACGGGCTGGCCGAGCTTTTCGGATGTGGTTGCCAAAGGGAACGTGGAATTGAGAGAGGATGCGAGCCATGGCATGGCGCGCACCGAAGTGGTGTGCAAGACGTGCGGCGGCCATCTTGGCCACATATTTGATGATGGTCCCACTCCCACGGGCAAGCGGTACTGCATCAATTCCGCATGTTTAAATTTTAAACCTAAATAAACACCCTTAACAAGAAGGCCCCCAACGGACTTTCTTTATTACTCGGCGGGCGCTGTTTCGTATGGTTACGCTAGAACAGCGCGGCAAGGGTTTGCTCAAAACGCTCCCGCGAAAAGTGTTCGCGAGCAAATTCGCTGGCGTTTTCCCCAAGAGATTGCATCCACGCGCTGTTCCGGGCCAGATTGATGATGGCCTGGGAGATGGCTTCCGCATTGCCGACAGGCACGAGCACGCCGGTTTTATTGGGCTCAATAAATTCACGGTGCGAGAGCTGGTCCGTTGCCACAATGGCGCACCCTGCGGCTAGTGCCCTCGCGAGCGAGAGCGGCCCGCCGATTCGGCGGGCTACGCTCGGCAGGACATAGATGTGCGCGCGCGCAAGCCACTCGCTTCGCGGCGTGGGAATGATTTGCGTTATATTCGAGAGGCCCATGGTTTTCACGAGCCACACGAGCCGCTTTGCATCATTCGGCTCGCCGCCGATGACGAGCCGAATATCGCCGAGGATGTCGCGGGAGAGCGCGGCCGAGCGCAAAAAGATTCCCAATCCCTCCTCGGTTTCAATGGAGCCATCGCACGCGATGGTTACTGTTTCGCCGCGCTTCTCGCTACTTTCTTGTGTGACGGGCGGATAAGCCACGTGGATTTTTTTGCTCGAAATGCCGAGCCGCAAGTACGCGGCCTCGAGCGATTGGTTTGGAGCGATAATTCCGTGCGCGAGGACAGCCAACGCTCGGAGCGCTCGGACGCCTTCATCGTCAATGAGCCATATGGTTCGGTACGCGGCGAGTCGCGACGGCAGCGTCAGCGTTATGTGGGGCGTTGTTCCGACGAGAACGAGTATGCGTGCTTTTGGAAAGCGCGCGTTTAAAAATGCTCGCGCTTCTTTGAGCACGGTCTGCGACCACTCGTTTTTTGCCGAACCAATGATGATTACGCTCATGCTAGCTGCCGCGTTGCCATAGTTTGCGCGGGGCAATGCCTAAGAGGAGAGCAAGCGCTCCGTATGTTGCAACGCCAATTGGAATCAAAAGGAGCACTGGAATATTCGGCACTGCGAGGAGCACAAGAGCCATGCCCATGCTGGCCGCGATCGCGCGCATTGCCACTGCGAACGAGAGCGTGAAGTGCGCGGCGCGGCGCACCGTCAGAGCCGCCGCGAACGCCACACCGAGTTCCGCGGCCACGGTAATCCACGCCGCGGCGTAGTAGGAGTAGGTCGGGATAAAGCGGATATAGAGCAGAATTGCTACGAGAGCGGCGAGCGCGTAGTACTTTATCATCGCGCGCTGACGGTGCACGGCCACCACGGCGTGCGTGAACAAGCTCCCGAGAAAAATGATGCCAGTCGCTAGGATAAGAACGCGAAGAACGCCGGCCGCCGGCGCGTACCCCCCAACGGCCACAAGCCGGATAATGGGCCCGGCGAGCACCAGCGTGCCGGCAACGAGCGGCAAGGTCCCGGCAACGATGGCATCCCATGATTTTTGCATAATTATGCCAAAGCGATCGCGGCCGCCCTCCGCGTACGCGGCCGAGAGGTGCGGCAGAACGAGGCCCATGAAGAGAATGGGGAGCGTAATGAGCACCTCCAATATTTTATAGGCCGCGCCGTAGATACCCACGTCTTCGTAGGGCCGCGCCAATGAGAGAATCACGGCATCGCCCTTAAAATAGATGGTGGTGAAGACGACCGAGAGCGCAATGGGCCACGTCTTGGCCGCAATGCGGCGCCATATGCCCCAATCAACAACAAATGAAAGCGAGATTTTTCGGCTGACAAACCACACGAGGAAGGCGAGTTGCGCCACGGCGCTCGCCACCACGGTGAGCATGATTTCCAAAAACGAAAACCGCAGCGCAATTGCAAGAAGGGTTGTCGCGAGCAGGATTATGCGGCCAGCAAATTCGGCAAGCGCCACCTTTCCGGCTTGGAGCGTTGCCTGAAAGTATGACGCGAGCACCTGGAAGAGCGAGGTTGAAACAAAGAGCGCTGACGCGAGGAAAATAGCCCGTTTTACGATTGGCTCGTACGGAAAGAGCCAGAGGACCGCGGGCAGGAGTAGAAGCAGTGCGAGGTTCACGAGAAGCCGACCCGTGAACACGGCCGAGAGCGTTCGCCCCACATCGCGGTTCGGCTCCGAAATATCCTGTGTGGTGGAGAGGTTTAATCCGAAATCCGAAAGCGTGCCAAAGAGGAGCACAAACGCGAGCACCGTGGTGTACCGGCCGTAGTCATCCGGAGAAAGGTACCGCAACAGGAGCGCCAATGCAAGCACGCCGATTGCGGTTGAGACCACCTTGCCGAACGCAAGGTAGAGCGTGTTTTTTGCGATGGATTTGCCTAATGACATGAGCCAATTCTACAGAAAATCTTGACTTTAGTCGAGAGGTATGCTATACTTACTTTTGTCAGTTTCCTCGACAGACACTTCTTTGGCCAAAGAAGTGTTTTTTGGTGGAAACGGCTCCATCCGCCGCGGAAATGCAGTGCGGGTGGCACAAGGGCACACTCACCCGACAGGGCGTTCATTAAAAACAAAAAGAGAAATCGTTTCTATAATCGCATTGCTATGTTACTATGGAATTTTTCACCTCGGATGATGCAAACAGATTATGTAACGACAGCTCATAGATTGGAATATTATAAAATACGCTCCCCAGCATGGGGAGCGTATTTTATGGACGCATAGCTTTGGCGCATTACGCCGTCGCTATGTGCGGCGCGGACTTTTAATATACGGCTTGATTGCGTAGAGCATGAGGGAGCCGAGAATCCCGACGCCGGAAACCGAAACAATGAGCGCCGGAAAGCCGATAGTGTAGGCAATGTAACCGCCGATTGCGGCGAGCGCGGCGCCCGAGAGATCCACCAACGTGTAGTACACGCCCCATTCGGTTCCCTCGCGCTTGTGGTCGATGTGCCGCGTGAGAATGGCCATGAATGAGGGGAACGTCATGGCCGCAAAAAACCCGAGCGTGAATTGCACCAGGTAGAGCTGCCAGGTCTGGTCGATGGCGAGGTACAGAAGCGGGGTTGCGGTCATGAGCACCGAAAACGTCACTAGGAAAAAGAAGTCATCTTTTTCTCCGCGGATTTTGTCGATAATGGTGGCAATCGGAATCTGGAACAAACTTTTGGTAATGAGATAGATGCCGGCCGCGGTACCTACGGTGGCTGCGTTTGCGCCTTCAATAAAATTTTCTATAAACAGCGCGAACACCGGGCCCAGCATGCCTGCCGCGCCCACAACAAAAATATCCGAGATAATAAACCACCGCACGACCGGATTAATGTTTTTGAGAAAGTAATTTTTAAGCGCAATGGAGCGTTTGCCCATGGGGTTACTATACTACTTGCGCGAAAACGCGGCAACCGCAAGCGCGGTTGCAATAGGCACGGAGAGGACGAGCGCAATGGAGCCCGCGAGCGTGCGCACAATTTCCGTGGCAATCATTTCGCCGTTCACCACAAATTCAAACGAGAGCGCGGGCTCGTCGTAGATGGAGAAGAGCACGAGCAAGGGGAGCGACACGCCGGCGTAGGCCAGAAACAGGGTGTTGATGATGGCGTTGATGTGGTCCGTACCCACGGTCATGGCGGTTTTGAATACGGTTTTTGGTTTCA
>CAZBWF010000062.1:0-4912 GCA_964495675.1 uncultured Gammaproteobacteria bacterium | reverse complement strand
CATCGCGCCCCTGCTTTCCCGTTGCCGCATGTTTGTTTTGAATGAGTTGACCAGCGACCAGATGCTTTCGGTCATCAACCGCGCGGGCTTTGAGATGGATAGTGACGCCAAGGACTGGCTCATTGCCATGGCCAACGGCGACGCGCGGCAGGCCATTACCATGTTGGAAAATACTAATCGCTTATACAAAACTATTACTCTGGAAACCTTAAAGCAAACGTTGCAGTCCAAGCATTTGCGTTACGACAAAGCCGGGGAAGAACACTACAATACTATCAGCGCGTTCATCAAAAGCATGCGCGCCTCCCAACCGGACGCGGCCATCTATTATTTAGCGCGCATGGTGGATTCCGGCGAAGACCCACTCTTTATCGCGCGGCGCATGGTGGTGTTTGCCAGCGAAGATATTGGCCTGGCCGTGCCCACCGCGCTCGTTGTCGCGAACGCCGTGTTCCGCGCCTGTGAAACCATCGGCTATCCGGAATGCGCCATCAATTTGGCGCACGGGGTGGCGTACTTGTGCGGCTGCAAGAAAAACCGCTCGGCCTACGATGCTCTCCGCGCTGCGCAGAAAGATGTAAAGGACTTTGGCAATTTGCCGATTCCTATGAACATTAGGAATGCGCCGACGAAGTTGATGAAGGAGTTGGGATATGGGGAGGGATATGAGAAATATACGACAGATGACTTACTTCCTGATAAGATAAAGGGGAAGGGGTATTTAAAGTAAAAAGAAAGGCGTCGTGGGTGAGACGGCGCCTTGTGAAAAAAATGAGCTGAGCGGGGCTTTAGCCACGGGCGCCTCAGGACTAATAATACGTGGCCACTCGTCCACGAGACCCAACTGTAGGGAATAGCCGGGGAGGGCGGATATTGTGAGCCGCCTTTGTAACTCCCGTTCGTAGAGATTGGCTATCCCTTGTAGCCCCACCGGATGGTGGTTTTGGCTGTTCCCAGGATCGTCACCTTGGGTTAAAGATTGCTTCCCCAGTGTGTTCATAGGGCGGCAACCGGTGACTTATCTTGATCCACGGATCCAAAGATCAAGAGCGGAATTGGTCTGCGTCTAGCACCGCCTCTTTCTTTCTGCACTCAGGTCAAATGTCGAAACAGCAATGGAAAGTGTTTATGACCGGATAGTACGCCTGTTATTTAGGCGCGTCAACTGGTGGTAAATAGGGTATTGCGGATTACGTATGGAGGGATTATATCAAGACAAATATAAAATTAAATCAACCCGATTGTCCAATTGGGATTATTCGTCATCCGCATATTATTTTGTAACGATTTGCACCCATAATCGGATTGAATATTTGGGCGAGGTATTGCGGGATAATCGCGGGGAATGGTCCGTGGCGTTGTCGGATGCGGGGGAAATTGTGCGGGATGGGTTATTGAATGTACCCGCAATTTATGCGAATGTTCGGTTGGATGCGTGGGTGATAATGCCGAATCATATTCATGTCATTTTTGAAATAACATCATCCGTGCGTAATGCGCCATCCCATGGTTTTGTAGAGACGCCCCATTGGGGCGTCTCTACAGGAGAACGAAATCCACAACATCATCCCGAATGGAAACCCGGGGTGTTGGGTTCCATTATCAATCAATTCAAAGGTGCGGTTACGCGCCAATGTCGCGAATCGGGTTTTGGTTTTGTATGGCAACGGTTATTTTACGACCACATCATCCGTACCGAAATATCATTGTATAATATCCGCGAATACATAAAAAACAATCCGCGAATGTGGTACCGCGATCGGAATAACCCCGAGGGGTTGTTGATATAAAAAAGAAGGCATCCATCCGTGGATGCCTGTTTGGCCGGGGCGGGCTTGCTTGCGGCGGCCGGTTAGGCCGTGACATCAATGCGCTTCCCGACCCCGGGCGGGTTGGCGAGGGAAACCATGGGCGGCGGTTTTGGGTGCTTCCGCCGCAGTTCCTCTTCGGGCACGGCTTGCACTCCGCCGGTGCCGTCTTTGGAGCCCTGGGCCACATTGATGATTTGCTGTTTGGGCGCTTCGCCAGCTCGCGTGATTGATGACATGGCGTTGCCTCGCGGGTTTTGAGGGAATGAGCAGGGGTACGCTACCCCCAACCTAGCAGATTCGGCGGCACCCCGCAACTTTTTTCCATTATGTGCATTATAGTGTAATATAACCGGCGAATCATCCAACCACCCCCTTACCCCCTCCTGAATACAGGAGGGGGAATTCTATGGACAAACGTGAAGAAAAAGAAATAATCAAACAGGCCCAAAAGGACCCGCAGGCGTTCGGGGCCATTTTTGAGAAATACTACGAACCCATCTTCGGGTACATTTTAAAGCGCACGGGCAACGTAGCCGCGGCGCAAGACATCACGTCCGAGACATTTTTTAAAGCATTGGATAGGTTGTGGCAGTTCAGGTGGCGGAACATCAGCATTTCATCTTGGCTCTACCGCATTGCCACCAATGAAATCAACCAACATTTCAGAAAAGAGAAAAAGCACCGCTATTCTTTGGAGGCGCTTTTGGAGCAATCCGGCATAGAATTGGCTGATGAGCATGATTTGGCGGGAGAACTGATGGAACAGGAAGAAGAGCTGGCGCGCGCCGCAGAATGGCAGAAAGCACGGAAGATACTACACGAACTCCCGGAAAAGTATCAAGAAGTGCTCTCACTTCGGTACTTTGAAGATAAAAAGCTCGGCGAGATTTCTGAGATATTGGGCAAGAAACAGGGGACCGTGAAATCTCTGCTTTCGCGCGGAACCGCCATGCTCCGCCGTGCCATGTCAGAAATGCAACCAAAAGAGAGCGCCCGCGTTGTAGGTACAGACGCGGTTAGTCGCGCGTCGAAAAAAGAGCCAAGCGTATGAACCGCGAGCACGATAATCCATTTGAACACCTTGCGAAACCACAGGTGACGCGCATGCAGAGCCACCGGCGCCGTTTGAAGATGGCATTGCTCACTGCGCACGAACACCGCTCCGGGGTTCGGACGTTTGGCCGCATTATTAATGATGCAGTACGCACTATGTCACTAGGCAAAAAGAGTACCCTCATTGCCACAGTAGCCGTGTTTACTTTAGTCGTGGCAGCTGGCGTGTTGGGCCCGAGCGCCTCGGAGGTTGCGCAGGCCGAGGCGACGAGCACGGTCAAGCGCATGTTCGCGCGGTTTGTGAACCTCACGGACAATGAGAAAGCGGAACTTGAGCAAAAGTTTGCTGACCGCGTGCATTTTAAGGAAGCTGGTAATGTCATGTTCCGGGGCATGACCGAGGTTTCGGAAGAGGAACGCGAGGCAATGCACGCGGAAATGAAAGCGTCCCTGGCTGATTCATTGGCAGAGGCGCAGGCCGCCGCTGATTTGGAAGTGGTGAGCGCGGACGAGATGCCGGTAGGTGGATTCATTGGCAAAGCAGGCCGCGCGTTCGGCTTAAAGATGATGCGCCATTCCGCCGAGGACTTGGCAAATCTGCCGGAAGAAATACAGGTCAAGATTAGCGAGCACGAAACCGCGGCTGAAGAGATGCGGCCCGTGAAGTTCCTCAAGTACACGAATTCCGAAGGCCAAAAGGTGACGCTCGGCGTGAACGCGAATGATGAGCCGGTGATGAAGTTCATCGAGGGCGAAGGCCCGTTCAAGGTTCAGGGAGGTCCGGGCGGGATGCACCGCGGCGGACCCAAGGGTGGTATGATGTGGTTTGGGGAGTCGCAGGTTCAGTAATTCACCCCCCAGTAAAAAAGAGGTTGCTCCGCAGCGCGGGGCAACCTCTTTTGTGTTTGGTTATTTTTTCAAACGCGCGCGCTCTTCTTCCACACCCACCATGAGTAGCCCACTGTGCCGAGTACCACCAGCGCGATGGCGGCAATGAGAAGCGGAAGCCCAAACGAAGCGGTCGCAAGCGCATGGTTGACTGTCGTGGCAAATAATCCTATACTCCAACTGCTTTATCCGCTCATTTTGAAACTGATTCTAGCCATTGTTTGAGCTGTCGCTTCATACCACCACCTCATGA
This sequence comes from uncultured Gammaproteobacteria bacterium, assembly GCA_964495675.1. GTDB lineage: Bacteria > Patescibacteriota > Patescibacteriia > UBA2169 > UBA2169 > CAZBWF01. The sequence goes on along the minus strand of CAZBWF010000062.1, from coordinate 907 downwards.
AGGAGGCGCCGCATGAAAGCATTGCTCTTGTATCCGGAGTTTCCGGATACGTTCTGGAGTTTCAAGCACGTTCTAAGGTTCATCCGGCGGAAGGCATCACTTCCGCCGCTCGGGCTCGTGACGGTCGCGGCCATGCTCCCCAAGGATTGGGAGCTCCGGCTCGTTGACCTCAACGTCCGTGAGCTGGTTATAGATGACATCCTCTGGGCCGACTGTGCGCTGATCTCCGCCATGGTGGTCCAGCGCGCGTCCGCCAAGGAGCTCATCGCGCGGTGCAACGAGCACCGCGTGCCCGTGATTGCCGGAGGCCCGCTCTTTACTGAAGAGAGCGAGTACTTTCCGGAGGTTGACCATCTCGTGCTCGGCGAGGCAGAGAACATCTTTCCGGAATTTCTGGCGGATTTCCTCGCGGGCAAGGCGCGGCATCTGTACCGGTCGCCCGGGTATTCGGACATCCGACAGGCGCCGGTTCCCCGGTGGGACCTGGTAAACATCCGCGACTACGCGTCCATGTCGCTCCAGTCCTCGCGCGGGTGCCCGTACGACTGCGACTTCTGCGACATCACGGTCTTATTCGGCCGGGTTCCGCGCGTAAAGACGCCGGAGCAGATTGCCGCGGAACTGGATGCGCTGCACGAGGCGGGTTGGCACAAGCCCGTCTTCTTTGTGGATGACAACTTCATCGGCAACAAGCCCTACCTCAAGAAGACCCTCCTGCCGGCTATTATTGCGTGGCAGGAGCGGCACGGTTTTCCATTCACGTTCTACACCGAGGCAACCATTACGCTCGCGCACGACGAGGAGCTCACGCGGCTCATGACGGATGCGGGGTTCACGGTGGTGTTCATCGGCATTGAAACGCCGGACGAAGCGGGACTTGTGGGATGCAACAAGAGACAGAACACGC